>NZ_JAFCXL010000009.1:220383-238475 GCF_049898325.1 Massilia sp. DWR3-1-1
TAACTAGAGGGAAATCGCCAAGCGATTTCTTGCTTTTCGCCTCCACCACGCACCCAAGGCGGCGGGAATCGAAGCCGCGGGACGCTGGGCGTAGCAGGGGTTTCAAGCCGCATGCGGCGAGCCTGCGAAGCGACTTGCGCTTGCAAGCGCAAGGCTCTCCGATTCCTCTAACTAAAGGGAAATCGCCCAGCGATTTCTTGCCTTACGCCTCCACCATAGCATCCAAAAAAACCGCCACGACGCTCATGCTCAACACCGCCAGCAATGCCAGCAAGCGAACCGGTAATGACTTCGCCGCCTTCGCACTGAGTGGCTTCAACATTCTGCAGGCGCTAATGATCACCCATAACAGCTCATATTATTTGGCGCTGGACAAGCTTGTCGTCAACGCCAGCGTCGTCCCCGAACCCGGTTCGCGGGCCCTGCTCGGACTGGCTGCGGCCGCTTGTGCCGCCATGCGCCGGCGCACCGCCAAGGCGGCCTAAGCCAAGGCAGGACGGCTGCCACACCTGCCCCGAGCGCAATTTCCTGACGATCAGCGCCGGCGCACACGGCTTGTCGACAAGATAGCGCCCGGCAGCGTAAGCAGAGGCGAACATGATGGTCGTGGCCGGCGCCAGTTCGCACCGGCCTTGCCAGCGTGGCACCGTTCATGCGCCGCATCATGAGCGCATCAGCGCCGCACCTGCCTGGACAAAAAAGTTAATGCTATTTTTATTACAATTAATCCCCGCCCCCCCAGAATGTGCCAGCACCCGATTGTGTATTCCACGCACGCGCGCCCCAGCGCTTAGCGGCGGCAAACCAAGCCGGCCTCGCGCAACGCGGTTCGGCCCGCCTTGGCGAACTCTACAAAAGGAAACGCCGCGATTGTTACTTTTTGTTTTAGAATAGGGAAATTTCGCAATTCTTCACTTCGGCTCAAACATGGCAACAGACGAGGATTCACCCCGGGCCATCATCAGGCGGCTGCTGGTAAGTAACGCCGACGGAGCGGTCGACTGCAGCATCGAGATCCTCGAGTTGCTGGCCAACAGCCTGGTGGGCATGATCGGCGAACATGGTTTTGAAACCTTGCTCTACCGCAGCGCTCACCGCGTCAATCTGGACTTCCCCTGGCTGCTGTACGACCCGCGCCGGCGTCCGGCCGACCCCGAATTCAATCTGCTGCGCGATTGTTTCGACGGCCAGGACGCCCCGCAATCACTGGCCGCCAGCGAATTACTACTCACAACCTTGATCGATATCCTGGCCGTCCTGATCGGCGAGTACATGACCATGTTAATAGTGCAACCTGCGCTGAACCGCGCCAGCGCAAGAAACAAAAGCAAGGAGCAGGACAATGGGTAAGCGTGTACACATAGCCAAGCTGGTTTCCGGCGTGCCAGGGTTCGACGAATTGCTCGGCGGCGGCGTCCCCGAGTTTTCGTTCAACCTCATCGCCGGCACACCCGGCAGCGGCAAGACCACCCTCGCCCACCAGATCATGTTCTCGCTGGCCAATCCGCAACGCCGCGCCCTGTTCTTCACGGTACTGGGCGAGCCGCCATTGAAAATGCTGCGCTATCAACAGCAGTTTTCCTACTTCGATTTTGGCAAGATCGAGACGTCGATCCGTTTCGTCAACCTGGCCGCCGACATGGTCGACGGCAATTTTGACCGTGTTCTCGCCCGCATCATCGACGAAGTGCAGGAATATTCGCCCAGCCTGGTGTTCGTCGACTCGTTCCGCTCGGTGGTACAGGCCGCGCCCAGCGGCGAGCAGGGCTTTTCCGACTTGCAGCAGTTCATCCAGCAACTGGGCATGCAAATGACCAGCTGGCAGGCCACGACGTTCCTGATCGGCGAATACCTGCAGCCCGATACCGAATCGGGGCCCGTGTTCACGGTCGCCGATGGCATCCTGTGGCTGTCGCAACTGGTCCGCGGCGACTCGATGGTGCGCAAGATCCAGGTGGTCAAGATGCGCGGCGCCGACCAGAAACTGGGCTCGCACACCTTCCGCATCAACAACGATGGCGTGCAAGTGTTCCCGCGCGCTGTCATCCAGGCACCGCACGCGCCAGCGGCGATGTTGGCCAGCGAGCGGGTGTCGACCGGCGTGGCCGAGCTCGACGCCATGATGGGCGGCGGCGTGCCGGCCGCTTACTCACTGCTGGTGGCGGGCCCGTCCGGTTCGGGCAAGACCATCCTGGCCACCGAGTTCCTGGCCGAAGGAGCGCGCCGCGGCGAACACGGCATCATTGCCGCGTTTGAGAAAAGTCCAAACCAACTCTTAAGCTATCAACTAAATGAACTGGTTAGTTCCGGCATGGTGGGGGTGATCAACACGCGCGCCCTCGACCTGTCCATCGACGAGATCTTGCACGACCTGGTGACAATGATCGACGCCACCAATGCACGGCGGGTGGTGATCGATTCGCTGTCCGGCTTCGAGCTGGCACTGTCGTCGATTTTCCGCGACGATTACCGCGAAGCACTGTACCGGCTGGTGGCGATCCTGACCGCCAAAGGGGTGACCGTGATGATGACGACCGAGCTGGAAGACCGCTACGACATGCTGCGCTTTAGCTCGTATGGCAATGCCTTCCTGGCCGACGCCATCATCAACCAGCGCTACGTGGAAATGGATGGCCAGTTCCGCCGGGTGGTGTCGGTGATCAAGGTGCGCGCGAGCGACCACAGCAAGGAAATGCGCTTTTACGACATCGTCGATGGCCACACCATCATCGGCGAGCGCGTGACGGGCTTTACGGGCGTGCTGACAGGCAAACCGCTGCGCATCAAGCGTGTGGCGCGCACCAGGAAATCGCTGAAAATCGCCTGACACTTCCCAGTTTCTCGACCACCGGGCCGGCCTTTGCCGGCCCTGTTCATTTACGAGGTCGGTCCCGCATCGACTTGTTCGTGCACGGTCAGGGCGTCGTGAAACGCCCGGCTGAAAGCTGGCAGATCGTCCGGCTTGCGGCTGGTGATCAGGCGGCCGTCGATGACCACCGCGTCGTCGGTCCATTCGGCGCCCGCGTTGCGCAAGTCGGTCTTGAGGCTGGGCCAACTGGTGACATGCCTGGCGGCGACCACGCCGGCGTCGATCAGGGTCCAGGGACCGTGGCACAGGGCGGCGATGGGGCGGTCGGTGGCGGCAAAGGCGCGAATAAAGGCGATCGCGGCGGCGCTGGTGCGCAGGGCATCGGGATTGGCCACGCCGCCCGGCAAGAGCAAGCCGTCGTAATCGGCGGCCCTGGCCTCGGCCACCGTTTTGTCGACCTTGAACTGGTCGCCCTTGCGATCATGGATGACGCCCTGCACCTGCGTGCCCGCAGCCTTGGGCGAGAGCAGCTCGACGCGGGCGCCGTGCTGCTGGAGAAAATCGCGCGGGGCGGTAAATTCGATTTGCTCGACGCCGTCGGTCATCAGGACCGCAATGGTTTTGCCCGCAAGGGATTGCTGTGCTGTGTTCATGAGAACTCCCGCGCTGCAGATGGAGAATCCGGTATGCGTCCATTGTAGTAGCACGGCCGACGGCTGTCGCGTCAGTGCCGTGCGACACCACCATCAGGGGCGAGCGGGGAGCATGCGGGCGTAACGGAGCCACCCCCGGGCACGCAGGCGCCTGGGTTCCCCCCGCACAAGCGGCCAGGCAAGCGCGGGGCCGTCTAGTCGGCGCCGACCACGCGCAGGCGCGTGCGCAGGCGGTGGATTTCATCGCCCAGGTCGAGTACCAGGGCGGCGATGTCTTCGTTGGCGTCGAAGGCCTGCTCGAGGTTGCGCAGGCGGCGCGCGCGCACCAGGTCGCTGCTGCGAAAACGGATGGTGGTGAGCTCAAAACTGCTGTCCTCGCCCAGCACGCCCGCCTTGACGTGGCGAATCACCCAATCCGGCTCCACCTGGCACGCCAGCGCCAGTTCTTCGAGGGTGAGCGCGACATCGTCGAGCAGCACCCCGCTTAGCGGTACATTGTTCCCCATCTTGTATGCTCCGATCCCATGTGCGCCGTGGCGGGCGGCGCCGATTCGTCAGGCGCCGTTGCGCTCGCGCGGGTTGAAGGCCATGTCGCGGGCCATCTGTTCGTACAGTTTGCGCGCCGCCTCATCGTGCGCGGGCGGCAGCACCACTTCCAGCACCAGGTACAGGTCGCCCGGTACAGCGGCGGGGATGCCGCGCCCCTTCAGGCGCAGCTTGCGCCCCGTTTGCGAGCCCGGCGGCACATTGACTTCGACATTGCCGGACGGCGTGGGCACGCCGATGGCGCCACCGAGCGCCGCTTCCCACGGCGTCACCGGCACGGTTTCATAGACATCGCTGCCTTCGACCTTGTAGCGGCGGTCCGGGTTGAGGGTGATTTCCAGGTACAGATCACCGTTCGGCCCGCCGCCACGGCCCGCATGGCCCTGCCCCGTCAGGCGCAATTGCTGGCCTGGCAGCACACCCTTGGGAATTTTGACGTCGAGCGATTTCTCGCTGTTGACGGCGCGGCCCGTGCCGTCCGGCTGCGGCACCCGCATGGTGATGGTGCGGGTGGCGCCGTGGAAGGCGTCGTACAGGTCGATGCCGATGCTGGCGTGGATGTCTTCGCCGCGCATTTGAAAGCCGCCACCGGGACGGCCGCGCTTGCCCACGTTGGCAAACAGATCGGAAAAGAAATCGCTGTCCATGCCCGCGCCCCCACCGAAGCCGCCGCCGCCGCCGCCGCCCCAGTTTGGCGGCGGTTGAAATTCCTGACCCGCACGCCGCCCGCTGCCAAGTTCATCGTAGGCGGCGCGCTTTTCGGCGTCGCCCAGCACCCCGTAGGCCTCGTTGATTTCCTTGGTTTTGCTGTCGGCATCCTTGAGCTTGCTGACATCGGGATGGTACTTGCGCACCAGCTTGCGGTACGCCTTTTTGATGTCGTCGGCAGTGGCCGTCTTGTCGATGCCAAGACTGGCGTAGTAATCCTTGTATTCCACGAACGGCACTCCCCAGTTGTTTCAGTCATCGTAACGCAGCAGGGGACAAATTGGCGCACGCATCGTCGTCAAAACGACAATCATTTTTCCGGTGATCGCGCGCACGTTTGTCGTTTTCGGGATTGTATTGACATCAACCAGTGCTAGATTTTGAGGGGATTGGTGGAGGAGCAGAGATGAACAAGTGGGCAAAACGGATCGGCTGGTGGCTGATCGCGCTGTTATGCGCCGGCATCGGCCTGGCGCTGGCAGGCAAGGTGCTGGGCGAGCGCAAGCTGGCCCGCAAGGTGGCGGTCCCGGCGGCGCTGCTGGCGGTGACGGCCGATCCCGCCCGCCTCGAGCAGGGCCGCTACCTGTTCAACACGCGCGGTTGCGCCGAATGCCACGGCGCCCAGGGCGCGGGCAAAACCGTGATCGCTGATGGCGCCATGCGCATCGATTCGCCCAACATCAGTCCGGGCGAACACAGCGTTACCCGCCACTACCGCGCCCCCGACTGGGTGCGCACGGTGCGCCATGGCGTCAAGCCCGATGGCACGGCGGTGATGATCATGCCCAGCGAAGACTACAACCGCCTCAGCGACGCCGACATGGCGGCGCTGCTCGCTTACCTGAACGCACTGCCACCCGTGGCCGGCACGCCCGCCGTGGTGGCCCTGCCCATCCCCGTCAAGATCCTGTACGGGGTGGGGGCGATCAAGGATGCGGCGGAAAAAATCGATCACACCCTGCCGCCCGCGCCGCCCGTCCCGGCCGCCATTTCACCCGCCCACGGCGCCTATGTCGCCAACACCTGCATGGGCTGCCACGGCCCGCAACTGGCAGGCGGCAAGATTGCCGGGGCGCCCCCCAACTGGCCGCCCACGGCCAACCTGACGCCCGGCAAGGGCAGCGTGATGCCCCGTTACCCGTCGGCGGAGGTGTTCGTGGCAAGCATGCGCAGCGGCAAGCGGCCCGATGGCTCGGCGATCAGCGAGGTGATGCCCTTCGCGTCCCTGCGGCAGATGAACGACACCGACTTGCGCGCCCTGTACCTGTACCTGCAAACTCTGCCGCCCCGCGAGACCAACTAATCGCGCTGGCGCAGCAGCATCACCACCTCGGCCAGCCGGGCGTCGATCGATTGCAGCAGCGCCAGCTGGGCGTCGTCGGCCGGGCGCGCGACCGGCGCATGGCGCAAGGCTTCGCGCGCGGCCATGATCTTCGCGCGAAACGCCTGCGCATCGATGATCCCCGTCAAATGCATGTCCGAGGCCTGTCCCGCGCTGTGCCCCGCCGTCTCGAATTTGAGGGTGCTCAAGTTGAACCGGCGCAGGAGCGGTCCTTCGACAAAGGTCACGTCCTGGATGTTTTCCAGTGGGATCGTCTTTTCCGTCGTCACCAGGATGCCCTTGCGATAGCGCAGGCTGCGCTCGCCCAACTGGCATTCGAGGCGGTCGAAATAATGCCGCGCCCACCAGCGGCCCACGCCCAGGAACCAGATCAGCGCCAGCGGGATGCCGATCACGGTGAAGATCATGGTCACACCGATCTGCATGACCAGGAAAGGCTTGATCATGGGATTAAATTGCGCGCGAAAAATGGTGTCGTCAGCCATGATTTGATGAAAAGTGATGTCGCCTACAGTGTATTCCAGCACGGCTATTGCCAGTAAAATATGTGGTTTCGTCGTCGTCAGTGTCCATGTCCCTCGCTCCTCTCCGCCCCGCCCACCCCGTTCTGGCAGAAATGCGCGCGATCTGGCAGCTGTCCTGGCCCGTGCTGATCGGCCAGCTTGCCACCGTCGGCATGGGCGTGGCCGACGTCGCCATGACGGGCCACGTCAATGCCGACGAGCTCGCCGCCGTGTCGCTGGGCGCGTCGGTCTGGTCGATCATGCTGGTGACGGTGATGGGCGTGATGATGGCCGTTAACACCGTCGTCGCCCACCAGGCCGGCGCCGGCCACTTCGCCGCGATCGCCCACACGGTGCGCCAGGCGCTGTGGAAAGGGCTGGGCGTGGGCCTGCTGGCCTGCGCCGCCACCAATGCCTGCGCCCTGCTGTTTCCCCACATCGGCCTGGCCGCGCCGGTGGCGGCCAAGGCCGCGCTGTTCACCCACGTTATCAGCATTGCCATGCCGGCGTTTGCCTGTTACCGCGCCCTGTATGGCTACACCGCCAGCATTAACCAGACCAAGCCGGTGATGGTGATCGCCATCGGCGGACTGGCATTGAATATCCTGGTCAACTGGCTGCTGGTGTTCGGCAACCTGGGCTTTCCCCGCCTGGGCGCGGTGGGCTGCGCGGTGGGCACCGTCATCGGCACCTGGCTGATGCTGGGCGCCATGCTGTGCTGGATCCGCACCGCGCCCGCCTACCGCCCGACCAATCCGCTGACCCACTGGGCAGGCCCCGACTGGGCCGCCATCGGCAACATGCTGCGCCTGGGCCTGCCGATCGGGGTGACGTATTTTGCCGAAGTGAGCGCGTTCGGCCTGATCAGCTTGCTGGTGGCCCGCTACGGCGTGGTGCAGGTGTCGGCCCACCAGATTGCCCTGAATTTTTCCTCGCTCACCTTCATGGTCCCGCTCAGCTTTGGCATCGCCCTGATCACCCGCGTCGGCCAGGCGCTGGGCGAAGGCGATGCCTGCAAGGCGCGCCACGTGGCCTGGGTCGGGGTGGCCATGTCGGCCGGCTTCGGCCTGCTGTCGGCCGGCTTCGTCGCCGTGTTTCGCTGGGAGATCGCGCGCGCCTACACGCTCGACCCGGACGTGCAGGCGCTGTGCGCGCAACTGCTGCTGTTTGCCGCCCTGTTCCAATTGTCCGACGCCGTCCAGGTGGCCACCGCCAGCGCCATCCGCGGCTACCAGGTCACGCGCCCGCCAATGGTGATCCAGCTGGTGGCGTTCTGGGTTTTCTCGCTGCCGCTGGGCATCGTGCTGGGACTGGCGCCCGCCGCCCTGCCCTTCGGCCCCGCCGCGCCCATGCAGGTGTTCGGTTTCTGGATCGGCCTGGTGCTGGGGCTGTCGATCGCCGCCGTGCTGCTCACCGGCGCGCTGGCCCGACTGGCCAATGCCAGGGCGCGCGCCGGCGCCCGTGGCGCCATGGCAAAGGTGGCGTAATTACAGCTTTTGCCGGCTGACTCTGGTATCGTCTCGTAGTTGTAAAAGTTCAACCATTATTCGAGACAATCCATGCGCCTTTCGCTCTGCCTTATTGCTGCCTTGCTGGCCGCGCCCGCTTTCGCCGAACGCCTGACCCTGGATCGCATCCAGGCCGATCCCGCCCTGTCGGGGCCCGGCGTGCGCAATCTGCGCGTCTCGCCCGACGGCGCGCACATCACGTTCCTGCGCGGTCGCGAGGACAACCAGTTCCAGCTGGACTTGTGGGAATTTAACACCAAGGACAAGACCACCCGCCGCCTGGTCGATTCGAAGGTGCTGGTGCCGAACGAGTCGATTTCGCTGGAAGAAAAAGCCCGCCGCGAACGCGCGCGCACGGCCAGCCTGTCCGGCATCCTCAACTACAGCTGGTCGCCGGACGGCAAGCAGCTGCTGGTGCCGATCGCGGGCGACCTCTACCTGGTCGATGCGGCCCACCCGGAAAAGGCCCGCAAGGTCGCCTCCGGCAACGTCGCCGATCCCAAGATTTCGCCGAAAGGACGTTACGTTTCCTTCATCCGCCAGCAGAACATCGTCGTCATCGACCTGAGCACAGGCAAGGAAAAGCAACTGACCACCGATGGCAAGGGCACGGTCCACAACGGCGAAGCGGAATTTGTCGCCCAGGAAGAAATGGGCCAGCGCACCGGCTACTACTGGGCGCCGGACGATTCGGCCATCGCCTACAAGCGCTTCGATGAAGCGCCGGTGCCGGTGGTGCGCCGCTTTGAAATTTTCGCCGACCGCACCGACGTCGTCGAGCAGCGTTACCCGGCCGCGGGCGATCGCAACGTGATCGCCCAATTGTTCATCGTCTCGCCCGTCAGCGGCGCGCCGCGCAAGGTCGACATCGGTGCCAACGAAGATATCTACCTGGTGCGCGCCGACTGGTCCGGCGACAGCAAGACGCTGGTGTACCAGCGCCAGAGCCGCGACCAGAAGAAACTCGACCTGATCGCCGTCGATGCCGCCAGCCTGGCCCAGCGCACCCTGCTGACGGAAACCTCGCCCACCTGGGTCAGCATCAGCGACGACCTGCGCTTCCTGAAAAACCAGAACGCCTTCCTGTGGTCGTCCGAGCGCACCGGCCGCAATCACCTGTATTTGTATGGCATGGACGGCAAGCTGCTCAGCACCGTGTCGAGCGGTAACTGGGGCATCGACAATGTCCAGGCGGTCGACGAGAAAACCGGCCGCGTGTTCGTCTCCTCGAACCGCGACAACGTCGTCGACAAGCAGATCTACGCGCTGGCCCTCGATGGCAGCCTGGCCGACAAGCCGGTGCGCATCACCAAGGCCGACGGCTGGCACGAAGCGAGCTTTGCCCGCAACGGCGAAGTGTTCGTCGACACCTTCTCCGACCCCACCACGCCACCGCAGGTGTCGATCCGCACGCCGGACGGCGCCATGGTCGGCTGGGTCGAGCAGAACGAACTGAACGACAAGCACCCGTACGGCAAGTACAAGGCCGACATGCTGCCGACGGAATTCGGCACCATCAAGGCCAACGATGGCCAGACCCTGCACTACTCGATGATCAAGCCGGCCAATTTCAATCCTGCCAAGCGGTATCCGGTGTTTCTGTACACCTATGGCGGCCCCCACTCGCAACAGGTCACGCGCAAATGGGACAACCAGTTTTATCAGTACATGGCGCAGCAGGGCTATGTGGTATTTCGCCTCGACAACCGCGGTTCCTCGCGCCGTGAGCGCCAGTTCACCGACGTCATCTACAAGGAACTGGGCAAGCATGAAGTGCAGGACCAGATCGCCGGCATCGACTGGCTGGCCAGCCAGAGCTTCGTCGATCCCAAGCGGGTGGGCGTGTTCGGCTGGAGCTACGGCGGCTTCATGACGCTGCGCCTGCTGTCGGCGGCGTCGGACAAGATCGCCATGGGCGTGTCGGTGGCGCCGGTGACGGACTGGTCGCTCTACGACACCCACTACACGGAGCAGTTCGTGGGCGCCACGCCCAAGTCGGACCCGACGGCGTATGCCAACAGCGGCGTGTTTGCGCACCTGGACGGCTTGAAGTCGCCACTGCTGCTGATCCACGGCATGGCCGATGACAATGTGTTGTTTACCAATACCACCAAGCTGATCGATGGCCTGGTCAACCGTAACATCAAGTTCGATCTGATGACCTACCCGGGCGCCAAGCACGGCATTTCCTCGCGTGCCGGCCAGCGCCATGTGTATTCGACGATCGAAGCGTTTTTCCGCAAGCACATCGGCGACAAGCCAGGTGCCTGAACCGCTGTAGACGCCGTTGACGTAAAAAAGCCGCGAAGTTCGCGGCTTTTTTATTTCATCGGACAAGCACCAATTAGTTGGTGGCATCATTGATGACTTCTTTGGCATCGCCAATTTTTTCCTGGGTCTTGCCCTCGACCTGGTTGGCCAGGCCTTTTGCTTGCTGTTCGGTGCTACCGACCAGTTTGCCAGCCTCTTCCTGAATTTTGCCGCCGATGTCTTTCAGTTTGCCGTTGACTTGATCGCTGTTCATGGTAGAGCTCCTTTGGTTGGAAAGCGCATGGCGTTGTGCTCATGCAGTGGGACCAGAATAAGCGATGGCGGCCTTTCCGTCTGTTAGCGACCGAACGCTAGCTCAACAATAAATGTTTGCGCCAGATCAAACCGATGGACGCCGGCGGGATTTTTTGCGCTCCATGGGGTCCAACCTTGCATGAAACGCAGGAGACCATAATGCCCCGGCCCATTGAGCACGCACTCACCGGCAGCGCCCTCATGCTGCTGCTGGCCGCATGCGGCGGCAGCGACCGCTTCAGCGTGCAAGTGAACCCTGGCGGCATCGAGTCGCCCCCCTTTCTGCCGCCGGCGTCCACCGGCGTCACCGTCGATACGGCCGCGGCCTGGCGCCACTACCTGGGCACGGCGCAGCGCTGGGAAGTGGCCGGCCAACAAAACGGCAACGCCTTCAGTCTCGCGCTGACGCTCACGCCCGGCCCCATCAGCATCTTTCCCTACAACGGCCAGTTGGCGCAAACGAGCACCGAGTCGCTACGCCTGCGCTTTGCCGGCGTCGCCAGCGTGGACACGGACGCCACCCTGTACTACAGCAATGGCAGCCTGATCGGCATCGTCGGTGGCAGCGGCGCCAGCGCGCGCTGCGCCGTCATCCGCACCCCCTTCACGGCGCTGCCCACCAATAGCCGCGTGGGCGACAGCGGCACCATCGTTTCGCTGGCCAGGCTGGCCGCTTGCACGCCGGACGCCCAGCAGATCGGCTCGGTCACCTTGCGCTGGTCGATCGAACAGGATCTGGCCGTCACCCTGTTTTGCCTGACCAGCCTGCAGCAAGCCCCCCAAGGAACGCCGGCGGGCGCGCAAACGGCGTGCATGCAAACGACGGCCCAGGGCGAACTGGGCGGCAGCGCCCGGCTCAGTGTGCGGCGGCCCGATGGCAGCGAAGTGAGCGGAAAAAATTACTGAAGGGGCGTAAAAAAAGCCGCGACCAGCGCGGCTTGGGGAACAGCACGGACGGCGTTTGATCAGCGGTTGCCGCGATCTTGCACGATGTCCTTGGCGTCGCCTGCTTTTTCCTGCAATTTACCCTCGGACTGCTTGGCCAGGCCCTTGGCTTGCTGCTCACTGCTGCCGAGCACCTCGCCCACTTTTTCCTGGATTTTGCCGCCGATGTCCTTCGCCTTGCCTTTGACCTGGTCCTGGTTCATTTCGGGTACCTCGCTCACTGGTGGTTGGGACCCTCACCATACGACGAGCTTGCCGTCGCTTCTGTTCGCTACTTAACCAAAGCCGGCTTGCGCCAGACGCTGGCCAGCCAATGTTGCTCAGCAAGGGGGCGGCCGGCCGGCCGGAAGTAATGGTCGAGGTAGACGAAGCCGGCCGCCTCCAGGAACGCGCGCCAGGCGTCGAGCGCATGGTAGCTGCCGTAACGTTCGCCGTTCCAGCCCTCCTGGTTGTCGCCGCGGGGATTAGAGCTAAACAGGACGCCGCCCGCCTGCAAGGCGGCGTACAGTTTCCGCAACACCTGCGGCAGCGCGCTGCGGGGGACGTGAAACAGCGAGGCATTCGCGTAGATGCCGTCGAACATGGCATCGGGCAAGTCCAGGTGCAGAAAATCCTGCTGCCACACTTCGCAACCGCTGTGGTCGCGGGCCATGTGCACGAAGGCGGCGCTGCCGTCGATGCCGATGGCGCGGTGGCCCAGCGCGGTGAAGGTTTTCAGGTCGCGGCCCGGGCCGCAGCCCAGGTCGAGGATGGTGGCGGGCGCCGGTCTGGCGATGGCGCCCAGCAGGGCATCGATGTTCTGGCTGACATCATGGTCGATGGTGCCGGCAAAAAAACTGTCGGCGTTGTCGTTGTAGTGGGCCAGGGTGTGGCGGCTGATGGCGTCGAGGTCGTCGTTCATGGTGGCCGATCGGGGAATCCATCGTGGCGCGGCGGGCATGGGGGGCGCTGTGCCAGCGCCCCCCGTTTGGCAGCTTACCAGACGCGCACGCGCTCGCCCGGCGCCAGGTACAGCGACTGGCCCGGCTTGACATCGAAGGCCTGGTACCAGGCATCGAGATTGCGCACGGTGGCGGCGCGGTAGGGCGATGGCGCGTGGCCGTCCGTCAGCACGACGCGGCGCAGCTGCGCTTCGCGCATCTTGCTGCGCTCGCTGTGGGCGTAGCCCAGGAAAAAATCCTTGTCGGCATCGGCCGGCACCGGCTTGCCCGCCAGCGTGGCCCGGTAGGCATCGTAGGACGCGGCCAGGCCGGCCAGGTCGGCCAGGTTTTCCGACAGGGTCAGGTTGCCGTTGATGGCCAGGTCGGGGAACGGCTTGTACGCGGAAAACTGCGCCGCCAGCTTGGCCGAGGCTTGCGTGAAGTGCTCCTTGTCGGCCTTGCTCCACCAGTCGCGCAGGCGTCCCTGGGCGTCGAACTGGGCGCCCTGGTCGTCGAAACTGTGGCTGATTTCATGGCCGATCACGCTGCCGATGGCGCCGTAGTTGGTGGCGTCGGACGCTTTCGGATCGTAGAACGGCGGCTGCAGGATGGCGGCGGGGAACACGATACCGTTTTGCAGCGGCATGTTGACGGCGTTGACGAGCTGCGGTGGCATCGCCCACTCGGACTTGTCGGGTTTCTTGTTCAGCTTGGCGATCTGTTGTTGCGTCTGGAACGCTTCGGCGCGCACGGCGTTGCCGAAGGCGTCGCCCGGCACCACTTTTAAGGCGGCAAACGACTCCCAGCGGTCCGGGTAAGCCACGCCCACGTACAAGGTCTTGAGCTTTTGCTGGGCCTGGGCGCGGGTGGCGGGGGCCATCCAGTCGAGCTTGTCGATGCGCTTGCTGAAGGCGGCGATGATGTTCGTCACCATCTGCCCGATGCGCACCTTGTCGGCGGCGGCAAAATTGCGCTCGACGTAGACGCGGCCGACGGCTTGGTCGAGCGCGCCATTGGTGGCGGCCAGCGCGCGCTTCCAGCGGGCGGACTGCTCGGGCGTGCCGGACAGGGCCTTGCCGTAGAAGGCGAAGCGCTGGTCGACGAAGGCCTTCGACAGGGTCGGGCCGGCATGGTTGATCTGGTGGAAGGCCAGGTAATCTTTCCAGGAGTCCAGGTCAGCCGACGCCACCAGCGCCGCTTCCCCCTTGGCCGCGCCCGGATGCCAGACGATGAAGCTGCGCTGCGCCGACAGGCCGGCCGCCTTGAAGTAGGCGTTCCAGTCCATGCCCGGCGCCTTGCTGGCAAAATCTTTCAGGGTCCAGGTATTGTTGCCCTTGACTACATCGGCGGAGTCTTCGCGGCTGGCATGCGCCCTGGCGATGTCCATCTCCAGCGCGAACACGCGGGCGGCGCGCGCTTCGACGTCGCTGTAGCCAGCGAGCTTGAGCATGGCGGCAATGTGCTGCTGGTAGCTGGTGCGCAGCTCGGACATCCGCGCGTTGTCGGTCAGGTAATAGGCGCGGTCGGGCATGCCCAGGCCGCCCTGCAGCAGGTAGGGCACGTTGCGCGCGGGATCATTCAAGCCCTGCGCCACCCACAGGCCGAAAATATTCTCGGTGAAAAAATTGGTGTTGTTGAGCGGGTCCACATCGGCCCGCAGCGACGCGCCCAGCGCGCGCGTCAGGTCGGCCTTGTTGCCAATGGCGTCGATCTGCGCCAGCAGCGGCTTCAGGGGGGCGGCGCCGCGCGCCTCGATGGCCGCCTCGTCCATGAAGGTCTTGTAATAGGTGGCGACCTTGCGCGGCTCGGGCGAGGCCTTCTGGTCGGCATCGATGCTGCCGAACATCTTGACGATGCGCTCATTGGTGTCTTCGGCGATCGCGGCGAACGCGCCCCAGCTGCTGCGGTCGGCCGGGATCTCGGTGCGGGCCAGCCAGTCGCTGTTGGCGTAGGTGAAAAAGTCGTCGCCGGGCAGCAGCGCCATGGTGGCGGGCCGGGCGACAGCGGCGGGCGCGGCGGCGGGAGCGGCAGTGGTCTGGGCAAAGCTCGGGGCGCAGGCCAGGGCGGCGCCGCACAGGGCGAGCGATACGGCGGTCTTGATCGGGGTCCAACTGGTGTTCATGGGGAGGTCCTTGTGATTGGCACGGTCAATGCTGCTAGTCGTTTATTGTAATGCGGCGCGCACTTGCGGCAGCAAACGCGCCTTTTGGGCGGCGCGGATACGCACGCCATTGCCCACCCGTTGCGCTTCGGCCAGGGCATCGGCGCCGAATTGCTCACCGACATAGGCTTCCATGCGCTCGGCGTCGCGCACGTCGCTCGAACTGGCGACGATGCCGGCAAAAGCCCGGTTGCGGCCGACGGCGTCCTGGTTCTTCATCAGGCTGTCGCGGTGGGCGACGGCGAACGCCCAGGCCTGATCGACGTGTTCGTTGCCGGCCACGGCGGGCACGATGGTGGTGGTCATTTGCGGCGGCAAGGTGGCCGACAGCGCCAGTTCGAGCACGCGCGCCGCCTGGACCGGGTCGGCCACGCGCACCAGCGAGCGGGTCAGGCGGTTGCGCTCTTCATTGTTTTGGCTGGCCAGCGCGCGGGCGATCAGGGCGTCGACGGTGGCGGCGTCGGCGTTGCGGCCGGCTGCGTTGAGGACGAAGTCGATCATCGACGGGCTGACGCTCGACGGCTGCCGCAGGTAGCGTTCGAAGCGGGCCTGCGCTTCGGCGATCACCGCCGCGTCGCCCGCGCGCGCCAGCGTGGCCGCCAGCTGCGCGCGCAACTGGCGCTCGTCGACCGGCTCGCCGGCGCGCTCTTCCCAGCCCAGGCTGGCAAACTTCGGGCCCGCCAGGGCCACCGTGAAACGGCGGATCTGCGCCCGCTCGGGGCGGCCCGCGGCCAGCGCGTCGAGGGTGGCCAGGTTGCCCAGGATCGACATCCAGACGGCGCCCCGGTTTTCCTTGGCGTATTGCCCCACCAGCTTCAAATAGGCCGCCAGCGGCAGCCGGTCGGCCATCACCATGCCCCAGGCGTCGGCCTGCAGTTTCAGGCGGGTGGCGTCGGGCAGCTTGGTGACCTGGCCGGCCAGGGCGTCGAACGAAGCCTGGTCATATTGCACGCGGAAAAACCCCACCGAGGCGGGATCGACCACCAGCACGCCGTCGCAGCTTTGGCTGAGCGTGACGCTGGGGCCGGTGAGCAAGGTGTAGGCGGACTTGCCGTCGACTTTGCCCACCTGCACCGGCACATTCCACAGGCGCTTTTCCGGCGCCGGCTCGTCGAGGCGAAACTGCTCCTGCGTCAGGGTCACTTCGCGCTTGCCGTCCTTGCAGACCTGGCTGACCTGGATGACGGGAAAGCCCGACTGCGTGGTCCAGTCCGATGCCAGCTTTTCCACCGGCTTGCCGGAGGCCGCTTCGAGTGCGGACCACAGATCGGCACTGGTGGTGTTCGAATACTTGTGCTTGGCCATGTAAGCGCGGATGCCCTTGCGGAACGGCTCTTCGCCCAGGTAGGCCTCGAGCATGCGCAGGAAGGCTTCGCCCTTGCCATAGGTAATCGCATCGAAGGCATTGGCGGCCTGCGCTTCGGTGGCGACCGGGGTCTGGATCGGGTGGGTACTCTTGCGCGCGTCCAGATTGAGCACCCCTTCCCGTTCGACCTGGCCGTCCAGGTCGGACCGCCATTCCGGATGGAAGTGCTGGGTGGCCTTGGCCGCCATCCACGACGCAAAACCTTCGTTGAGCCACAGGTTGTCCCACCACGCCATGGTGACCAGGTTGCCAAACCACTGGTGGGCCACCTCGTGGGCGTTGACGGAAAACGTCAGCTGGCGGACCTGGTCGGGGCTGGTTTTCGGGTCCACCAGCAGGGCCGATTCGTTGTAGACGATGCCGCCCCAGTTTTCCATGGCGCCATTGAAACCGCCGGGAATGGCAATCTGGTCGAGCTTGGCAAGGGGGTACGGCACGCCAAAATAATTATTGTAGTAGCGCAGGACATCGCGCGTGACGGCCAGGGGGTAGGCGGCCGCGTCCAGCTTGCCCTCGGTGGTGACGATGCCGATGTCGACGCCATCCTGCTTGCCGGCCAAACGCTCGAGCTCGCCCGCCACCAGCACCACCAGGTAGCTGGGCATTTTGGGAGTGACGCCGAACCAGGTGCGCTGCAGGCCGGACTCGAGTTTTTCCTGCTTTTCGATGGGGGTGTTCGAGTAGGCCTTGAAATGCGCGGGCAGATCGACGGTCAGCTTGAAGGTGGCGCGAAAGGCCGGTTCGTCCCAGCTTGGCAACAGGCGCCGCGCATCGGTGGGCTCCATGGTGGTGGCCAGCATGACTTTGTCCTGGGACCCCACCTTGTACTCCATATGAAACATGCCGCGCGCTTCGCGGTTGATCAGCCCCCGAAATTTCAGGGCCAGCCGGTAGCGCCCCGGCGCCAGCGGCTTGTCGAGATGAAAGCTGAGGGTTTCCTGCTCCTTGTCCAGTTGCGCTACCAGCCGGATTTCGCCGATCTGCTTGCCGGCCAGGGTGGCGCTGTCGATGTCGAGGTTGACGGCGTTGAGCACGATGGTGGAGGTGGCGGCCAGCACATCGATCTCCACCGTCTCCGCACCCAGGAAGGTATGGGTCTTCAGATTCGGCGTCAGGTGGGCGGCATATTGCACGGGGACCACGTCTTTGGGCAGCTTGCCAGGCGTGGTGCGGAAATTGAACGGCGCCTCGGCATGGACGGGAGCGGCCAGCGCCGCGGCGACCAGCATGGCGAGGATGCCAGGCCGCATCACGGGAGTAAAAACGTTTCTCATTCGGGTCCCTGCGTGGATGGTCTCGATGGTTAAAAAGAACGCCATGGGGATGGCGCAATCAGCCCAGCCTGCACTATAAGGACACCGCCCCGGCGCCAGCGGCACAATGCGACGAACGGCATGCGGTGGCGCCAGAGCGTCGAAAACGGGGAATGGATGTTATTTGAACATCTGCGTCCCTGCCGCGACCGCCGCTACCCTGACCTTTATGACAAGGTTTCGACACTTCGTAACAAATTGAAAGAAATTTCAAATATTTTCTGCCAGGACCCTAAAGTTTGCCGCGCAAGGGCCGTTATGGAAGGACACGCGGTAATCTCATTGAACTGACAGTGGTGCGACCATGACTTCAAACGACGTAGTAAGCATGTACGAACAACTCGCCGGCTTGACGGCCCAGATGACGCTGGCCGCCCAGGCCGGTGACTGGTGCTCGCTGGCCGCCCTCGAGCAGCAGTGTGCCCGCCATCAGCAAGCGGTACAGGCGGGCGTGCCGCCCCTGACGGGCGAAGCGCGCAGTCGCAAGATCGCCCTGATGAAACAGATCATGGCCAATGACCGTGCCATCCGTGATGTCACCGAACCATGGATCAACAAGGTGCTCACGCAAGCGGCACACTGAACCCGGTCTGATTTTATTGATGCGCGAGCGCCCGTTGGGCGCTTTTTTTTGGGCGCTTTCACCGTTTGCTGTGGGTCGACCCCGAACCGATTTGAATTGCTGAGGTCAAACCTGCTCCACCACCGTGATGGGAGAGCAGCATGGCACAAGGCAAGCAGGTCCGTCCGAAT
>NZ_JAFCXL010000010.1:0-218523 GCF_049898325.1 Massilia sp. DWR3-1-1
ACGGACCTGCTTGCCTTGTGCCATGCTGCTCTCCCATCACCTTGGTGGAGCAGGTTTGACCTCAGCAATTCAAATCGGTTCGGGGTCGACCCACAGCAAACGGTGAAAGCGCCAAAAATTTCGGGAGAACGGGTTGCAAACTCAGCTATTCCGAATCAACGACGCCAGGGTATTGCCCGACGACACCCAGCAAAGATGCCGGTCAACTGTCCAGTTCGTTCGTGGGTCGTAATAGCCGATGGTCACGCATTGCGCTGTCTTCGCGGTCTGCTTGCCGCGCGCGTCCGTCTCGATGTAAGCGATTGTTCGGGAATCTGCATCTTTCCAGGTTTCTGTTGCCATCGCTCATCCTTTTTCGCTTTCAGCTCAACCTTGCACTGTAATGGGCACTGCGACAAGCAGCGTCGCAGGATGCGACATCCGTTCCTGCGACACGGATTGTCGCCAGCAAGGGGCATCATGGCCAGCAACAATCGGCCTCAAAAATATCCACATGGCAATGTTTAATTATGGAAATTTGTTAGAATGGCTGGCAGAACAGCCTGCATCCACGCTCCCATTCATTCGCGACGCATTTTTCACCTGCCCAAGGCCATGCCTGCACTGATCGACCATATCGACGCCATCGCGCGCGCCCAGCAACGCGCCGTGCTCTGGCTTGAATTTCATCCGCACGAGGACTGGCGCCGTTATCGCTTCGAGACCGACGCCACGCGCGAGCGCGTGCTGGGCTGGCTCGACCAGCAGCAGTTCGGCTGGCGTGCGTGCGGCCCGTTTGCCGACCCTGACGCGCCCCAGCGCCACCTGGGCCAGGTCTGCCTTGACGTTCCGTTCGATGACAGCGTGCCCGCTTACTGCGCGCTGCGTGACTACCTCGAGTTCGCCGACGGCAGCATGCGCCACGCCGGCGTGCGCTTCAACGTGATGCCGCTCGACTATGCCCAGCGCAATGCGGCGCATGATGCGCCCGGCTTCTGGGAACGCTACTGGGACCTGCCCTGATGGCGACGAATCAACTGTCGCTGCTGCGCCAGTGGAACATGCTGCGCCTGCTGCCGCGCGCGCCGGGCAAACTGTCGGTGCGCCAATTGTGCGAACGGCTGCGCGACAGGGATTTTCAGGTGACCGAGCGCACCATCCAGCGCGACCTGATCGAACTGGCCACGGTGTTCCCGCTCGTCGTCGATGACCGCAACAAGCCGTTTGGCTGGAGCTGGCAGAAAGACGCCGCCAGTTTCGATTTGCCCGGGTTGTCGCTGCCGGAAGCGCTGACTCTCACGCTGGTCGAACAGCATCTGGGCAATCACTTGCCGCCCAATACCATCGCCGCGCTGCAGCCGCATTTCCAGTCGGCGGCGCGGGCGCTCGCGTCGGTCGATGGGGCGACGCTGTCGAAGGCCTGGCTGAACAAGGTGCGCAGCATTGCTCCGCAGCAGCCCTTGCTGCCACCGCCGCTGGACGCCGAGTGCCAGCGAATCGTCTATCTGGCCTTGCTGCACGATCGTCAACTGACGCTGCATTACAAGAAGCGCGAGGCCAGCGCGGCGACGGTGTATGCGGCCGTCCACCCGCTGGCGATCGTCGAGCGGGGTGGCCTGATTTACCTGGTCTGCATGTTTGCCGACTACGACGACGTGCGCACCCTCGCGCTGCACCGCGTCCAGCAAGCCGAGATGCGCCACGACGACGCGCGCAGGAAGCCCGGCTTCGATCTCGATGCCTATATCGCCTCCGGGCAGTTCGGCGTCATCGCGGGCGCACCGATCACATTGCGCGCCGTGTTTTCGCGCGCGGCCGGCGAGCATCTGTTCGAGACCCCGCTCAGTCGTGACCAGGTTCTCAGCAGCGCTGCCGATGGCCGCCTGCAGCTGGCCGCGTCGGTGCCGAACACGCGCGCGCTGGTCTGGTGGCTGCTGGGCTTTGGCGACGGCGTAGAAGTGCAGGCGCCCGCAGCGCTGCGCGAAGAGATGGCCAGCATCGCCCATCGAATGGCCGCTGCCTACGGCTGAGCGCTGGCACGCTGGCAGGCCTTGGCCTTGACCTCGATGAGCAGCAGGCAACCATCGGGCGCCAGCACGGCGACGTCGATTTCGCCGTAGCGGTCGTGCTCGCCGTGCAGCCAGTGCAGCCAGTGCAGCCCCATGCTGTGGAAGACCTCGAACTGGGCCGGTCAATGCTCGCGCAGGCGCTCGAGCACATCGAGTTCGCGAAACCGCCCCATTTTCAGTTTTAAATACTGTTAAACCAACACTACTTTTTGCTGCGACGCAATTTGTCGCGCCCATCGGGTAAGCTACTCTTCGTCAATAATTGCCAGCAAGGATCACCGTGACGCATACCGCCCGCCGTACCGGCATCGTGCCCGACCGCCTCGCCACACGCGCGTGGCGCCTGCGTGCCGCTCATGCTGGCCAGCACGGCTTCCAGGTGATGGCGATAAGGCAGTGCGCGGCCCGCCTGGCCGGCGGTGTGATGTGTCCGATCGACACCGCCACGCTGCGCCAGGCGGTGCTGGCAACTTCGGGGCAAGTGATCGAACTCGCACGTGTTGCGCACCCTGGCGCGGCATGAGCGAGGCACCTGTCACCGATTGGCAGATCCTGCGGCACTGTGCCCGCTGGGACTACCGCTGCTATCCCGACGGACCGCTGGCCCATGTGCTGATGCACGTGGTGGTCGATCCGCGCGCACTGCTCGGTCACGGCACGCACGGCACCGCGCGGGCCAGCGTGCGCTTGATACTGCGCGATGGCACGGCCTGGGGCGCCGTGGTCACCGCGCCCCGGTCTGCACTGGACGAGATGATGGGCATCGGGGACATCGCGGGCATCGCGGGCCTCGCGGGCACCGTCCTGGCCGGGCAGCGTTACGACGAGGCGGCGTTCAAGGAGCGCGATGCCGCCTTGGCAGCGGCGCTGCTCGATGCGGGCCAGGGTGCGGCCAGCATCGCACTCGAACACCGGGCCGGCATGCTGCCGCGACCGCTGCTCACGTCCGCTCAGATGTGCCGGCTGGTGTGGTGCGCCGTCCAGCGGGCAGATGGCGAGGCTGGCGAGGCAGCAGCTGGGCCGGCGCTGCGTGCCAGTATGGATCGGGCTTGCAGTACCGACGATCCGGCCGTGCTGGCCTACCGCGCCGCACTCGACGCCCATGCCTTGGCGTATGGCGCAACGGCGCCGGCGGCGCATGGCATGGAGCCCGACCGCCTCGAGGTCTATAATTTTATTGCAGCCAGTTCAGGGAACGCCCGCAACCGCGCGCAGGCCATGGCGACCCTGCCATGGCTGCTGCCGATGCTGACGTCCCACGCCAGCGGAACGAGTCTGGCCGAAGCGCCTGGCATCCTGGCGGCGATCGACGCGGGATTGCCGCTGCACGACGCCGTCGCGCGCACTTTTGGCGTGCCGCGCGAGGTGGTACGCTGGACCGCTCGCCGCAGCTTGCCGGCCCACTGGCTGGTCGACCCCGGCAGGCTGCGACGATTACTGGCGTTGCTGTCGTGGCTGCCACCAGAACGCCGCCCGCAGACGCTCGCCGCATTCGGCCAGCTCACTGCGCGCGCCGGTGCACTGACGGCGCCACTCGAGTTCATCGCCAGCGAAGACGGACCGGAAGCGCTACACCGGCTTGCACCGTGCATGCGGCGTTGGCTGGCACAGGGGCAGCCCGATGAAGTTGCCGGCTCGGCGTCGGACTTGCGTGACGCGAAGGATTTTTTGGCAGCCCTGTTCGAAGCACGCCAGCGCCTCGATGGGCAGGACGCCGCCGCCGCCGATGCCACGGTGCTGGCCTGGTGCGCCAGTATCCGGGTGGCGCGCTTGCTCACCCTGTCGCGCGCATGGCACGCGGCCATCGCTGCGCAGTCGCCGGCGGCGCAGGGCAGTGACAGCATGGCGCACTGGCCGGCCGTGCTGGCCAGCCCGTGGCAGTTTGAAGCGCGCACGATCGTCGAATTGACCAGCAGTGCCCAGTTGCGCAGGGAAGGGCAGGTGATGTCGCACTGCGTTGCCAGCTATGCCGCGCTTTGCCACAGCGGCAACAGCGTGATCGTCTCGATGGCTACCTTGTCGGGCGTGCCCATGTCAACTGCGCAGCTCCACCTGCACGATCACCTGCCGCTCGTTTGCGCCGGGCAGCACCGCGCCGCTTCGAATGCAGCGCCGGGCGCTGCCTGCGTGCGGGCGCTGCAGGCGCTACTGCACCACCTCAATGGCGCTGGCGAGCAACATCTGCTGCTGCGCCGTCGGCAGTTTCAGCGCGAGCAAGATACGCAGCGCAGCCTCGGGCGCGGCGCGCCTCGCTTCAATGATTTTTCCCAGCGTGCGGCGAGGCAGCTGGGCAGCCAGGCCGCTCGTTTCAGCTGGCCTGAACGTGGCAGCATGGCCGGGACAAGGGAGCAGGGATGCATCACAAGGACATATTGATTGAACAAGCCGCGCGTCTCGTGCGCGACGCCGACGCCATCATCGTCGCTGCCGGCGCCGGCATGGGGGGCGATTCAGGACTGCCGGACTTTCGCGGCAACAGCGGATTCTGGCAGGCATACCCCGCACTGGCGGCGGCCGGCATGGATTTTCAGGCCGCCGCCTCGGCCGATAGCTTTGTCCATGATCCCGTGCGTGCCTGGGGCTTTTATGGGCACCGGCTCGCGCTGTACCGCCGGACGGTCCCGCATGCGGGCTTTGCCTTGCTGCGCAAGTGGGCCAGCGCCAAGGCGCATGGCGGCAGCGTGTTTACCAGCAATGTCGATGGGCAATTCCAGCGTGCCGGCGTCGACCGCGATCACGTCCACGAGTGCCACGGCTCGATTCACCACCTGCAATGCACCACGCCGTGCAGTGACGAGGTCTGGTCGGCCGGTGGTTTTTCGCCCGTGGTCGACGAGCAGACCTGCGCGCTGGTCGGCGCGCTGCCCGTGTGCCCGCGTTGCGGCGCCGTGGCGCGACCGAATATCCTGATGTTTGCTGACTGGACCTGGGTCGACGCGGTATCGGAGGCCCAGCGCGCTCGCCAACAGCGATGGCTCGAGCACGCCCGCAACCCCCTCGTGATCGAGATCGGTGCCGGGACGGCAGTGCCGACGGTGCGCCACTTTAGCGAGCGGATGTGGCGCCGGCATGGCGCGAGCCTGGTACGGATCAACATGCGCGAAGCGGGCGTGGAGGGCGGTCATGGTGTGGGACTTGCCTTGGCGGCGCTCGATGCCCTGCGAGCGATCGACCGTGTATTGTGAATCGCCCACCTGAACCGTGTTCAGATGTAGGAAAGACGATGGTGAATGGTCAAAAGCCATGAAAAATCGTTGAGGCGATGGTCGCTGGCGTGTTTTGACAGGTGTAATTTGTTGGAGTTGCAAAAAATTAATTAGTTGTCGCAATCAAACTAAATAGCAGGCAAGATACGTTTTCGCTCTTGCGGCGGCCCCTTGGTGGCCAAATCGCGCCGTACTTGAATTGGTGGGTCATGGGTCATTTAATGTCTGTCGTGTTTTACGCGCTGCGCCGCAATCTGACGGCGTTCGTCGTCATCGTACTCGTTCTTTGGGCGGGCAATTGGGCGCGCGATGAATGGCACACGATTCAAAGTACCGTGACCGAGTTGCCGTCGCTGGAGCGTTCGCATCGCGAAGTGGTGGCCTATCGAGGCGATATTTCTCGGCAGGTAGAAAGTGCTCTTGCCAAGCTATCGGCCATTTCGCTTGCGCAAATCGACAGCCAGATTGGCATGGTGGACGACAGCATCGCCCGGACCAAACGCGAACAGACGGCATGGATGGCGTTATCGGTCAAACATATCGGTGCCCTGCCTCAGCGCTTGGGCCAGGCAGCAAAATTGGAACTCTTGCTGGAAATACTCGCGCAAGAGCGCAACTATCTGATCGAATTTCGCCCCCGGGCAGAGATGCTGTTGCACCGCCAGGCGGCGCTCGCCAGGCTGGAGCGATTGCGCCTGGCGCAGCTTGCCGCTTCCGCCGCTTATCAAAGTGCATTGGGCAGCCGACCGGTGGGGCAACTGGCGTCTTTATTGTCCCGACTCCCGTGGACGCAAGCGCACGCTGCACAGACCAATCTCGTCAGGCTCAAGCAGCAAAGCGACATGGCACATGCACAATGGACATCGCAGCAGCAGTTGCTCGCTTCGCTGCCGGCATTGAAAACCATGGGCGCCTTCCGGATCGATGCGCAGCGCGTCGACGCCGCTGTCGCCCCGCTGACGGACCAACTTGCACGGGCCCGGCGCCTGGCCACCGGGAGCTTTGCGGTGCGTGCCTATCAGGCTGTTTCGCCCTTGATTCCGGCGGCGCTTGCCGTCCTGGCGGGGGCCTTGCTGGTGCCCCTGGCCATCCGCGCCATCTTCTATTTCTTGTTGGCCCCGGCCGCATCGCGGCTAGCGCCGATCGTCATCGGCATGCCGAATCAACAAACCGCATTTTCGCTGGGCCGGCAGGGCACGCCCCCGCGGGACGGCTCGCGCATTTCCGCAGTCTCGCAAAAAATCAGGCTCGCTCCTTCGCATGAATTGCTGATCCGCCAGGGCTACTGCCAGAGTCAGCCGGCAGACGTGCGCATCGTGACGCAATGGCTTTTCAGCAAACGCTACGTGCTATCGAGTGTGGCCTCCTATCTGTGGCTGCTCAACCGCATGCGCAGCGCGCATGCAGTCGATATTGTCGTGTCCTCGACCGTCGATCCGCTCGAGGAGGTGGCGCTGCTGGACATCGCCGCCGGCGAGTCGTTCGTGCTGCAGCCGCGCAGCCTGGTCGGCATCCTGCACCAGTCGGGCCGCCGTCCGCGCATCCGCAGTCACTGGCGGCTGGGCACCGCGCACGCATGGCTGACACTGCAATTGCGCTACCTTGCCTTCGAGGGCCCGGCGACCCTGATCGTCAAGGGCTGTCGCGGGGTGCGACTCGAAAGTGCCGAAGCGGGCCGCCAGATCAGCCAGGATGCCACCCTGGGGTTCAGCGGCAACGCCGCCTATTCCACGACCCGCGCCGAGCCGTTCATTCCCTATGCCAGGGGCAGGCAAACGCTGCTGCAAGACCGGTTCGCCGGCCAAAACGCTTATTATCTCTACGAAGAGGTTCCCCGCAACGGCCAGCCCGGCCAGGCGCGGCGCAATCCGTTCGAACTACTGGTCGATGCGGGCCTGAAGGCGTTGGGAATTTGATGGTGTGCAGGCGCGGGCCTTCGACCTGTCGACGTATTCGCAGGACAAGCTCGGCTCGGTCATGGGTCGCCACTGGTCGTTCATCTTCCGCACCTCACCTTGCGACAGCATCGGGCCAACACGGTGAACTGGCCCTCAATGACACAGCGTGAGCAGCACCGTCATATTATCCTGCCCGCCATACTGCTTGGCCATCTCGATCAGTTGCGCGCACAGCGATTCGAGCTGGTGCGCCTGCGCCCCTGCCAGCAGCTGTTCGATCTCGCCATCGGCTACGCTGCCATGCAGGCCGTCGCTGCACAACAGCAGCAGGTCGCCCGGCATGACCGTGTGCGCGCGCACTTCCGGGGCCACGCTTGCCGACGGGCCCAGCGCCTGCAGCAGCAGATTGCGCGCGGGCAGGCGGTCGAGCGCGCCCGCTTCCAGCGCTTGCTGGTACACGGTCTGGTCGCGCGTGAGTTGCTCGAGCGCGCCGGCGCGCAGGCGGTACAGGCGGCTGTCGCCCACGTGGAAGGCGATGAGCAGCGCTCCGGCGTCAGCGGGGCGCCAGAAGCCAGTGAGGGTGGCGCCCATGCCACCCTCAAGCTGCTTGCGCGCGCAGTTGCGGGCGTACAGCCGGGTGTTGGCATGTTCGACGGCGGCGTGCAACAGGCGCACGGCAGCGGCCGGGGCGGACCAGGCCGCGTGCACGGCGAGGTAGTCGCGCAGTTCCGTCAGCGCGGCGGCGCTGGCCACGTCGCCGGCGGCGTGGCCACCGAGGCCGTCGGCCACCATCGACAGGCCGAGCGCCTCGTCAAACAGGAAATTGTCCTCATTGCTTTCGCGTACAGGGCCGATGTCGGTGGCGCCGAAGGCCAGCGCCCGGGGCATGTGGTGCAAGCGCATCGGGCACAGGGGAATGGGCATCGTCATCGGCGCTCTTTCAGGGTGGTGTAGGCGAGCCCGCCGGGAGGCGGACGATGACGTCGATCGGGCAAGCGTTATCGCATCGCCAACGCAGTTTTTATCTTACAGCAATGGCGGCGCACCACGGCGCCGCCATTGCTGCACGGGGGCAGCGGCCCCAGTCGGTCACGGCATCGACCATCGGCGCCCCATTGTGTCACCCGTGCGCGCCGCGTCGGGCCAGCGTGGCGCCGGCAAGGGTTGCCGCGCCCGGTCGAAATGACGGGCCCGCCTGCTTCAGCGCGCCGGCGCATGCGCCGGCGGACCCGTAAGAAACCTGTCGGCGATCGAGCGGATGGTGCGCAGGTATTGCGTGTCCAGGCCGGTGTCGGGCAGCGCCTGCCGCGTGTGCGCCTCGATGAAGACAAACAGTTCGAGCATGCCGATCGAATCGATGACGCCGTCCTCGATCAGGTCGGCGTCCAGGCACAGGCTGTCCGTGCGCACGCACGTCATATCGGCCAGGAACTGGCGCAGCAGGGCGATCGAGGAGGCCCCGGCGGCGGCAATGGCCGTCTCCGGCGCGGCGGTCTGGTCGCCCGTCTCGAGCAGGCTGGCGTTGTAGTCGCCGGCCAGCACATGGTTGACGTAGAGGCCGCTGCCACCCAGCACGCGGTAGCTGTGCTCGGCGCCGGCGGGAATCAGCATGGATGCCGGACTGTGCAATTCGCGGACTTCGCCGTCCAGCAGCACTTCGACGCGCAATCCCGTCAGTCCGACTTCCTTGCCGATGAACAGGAACAGGCTGTCGCAGCCATGCCGGTGCGGATCGACATGGGCGGCGGCGGGCGTGTGCTGGGGCGGAATGTCACGGACGATACAGTACTGCCGCGCATCGTCGACGAAGCGGTCGTCGACCATCACATACCGCGAGCCCGGGCCGGCGCGGTGATACTTCAGTTCGGTCGCGCTGATCACCTGCGGCGCCACCACCATTGCGTCGATCGTGCGCGGCGCCGGCGGCGGCGCCAGTTGCACGACGCGGCCGCAGCGCTGGGCATCGAACACGGCATACGAGAGCCCACTGCGCTGCATGGCCTGGGTGTGCAGCCTTGCCGTGTGGGTGAAGGCGTTGCGGCCGACCACGGGACGGCGGTGGTCGGGCGCGGAGCGGGTGGCGGCGGCGACGTAGGCCGACAGATGTTGCAGCGCCTGCGCCTGCCGCAGGGGCTGCTTCGCCTCGAGATCGAGGTTGGCCAGCAGCAGCGCCAGGTCGGTGATGCCGCAGCGTTCGCCGATGCCGTTGACCGAGGTCGAGATCCAGTTGGCGCCGGCCTCCAGCGCGGCCCAGGCGTTGGCCATGGCGAAGCCGCGGTCGTCGTGGATGTGCACTTCCAGGTCGGTGCCGGGCAGGGCGGCGCGGATCGCCGCCACCTTGGCGCCAAACACGCCTGGTGTCATCGCGCCCAGCGTGTCGGCATAGCAGATGCGGTCCGCGCCTTCCTCGACGGCGGCGCGCAGCACCCGGATCACCAGTTCGTCCGGCGTGCGCGAGGCATCCTCGACCGTGTAGCGCACGCCCAGCCCCAGCGACTTCGCATACGCCACACTGCGGCGCACCATCTCCATCACCGAGGCGGCCGGACGGCCGCCCAGCCGGGTCAGGCGCGAGACCCGGTTGATGCCGCAAAAAATGCCCACCCACTGCGCGCCGCTGGCGCTGGCCGCGTCGATGTCTTCGCGTTGCGCGCGGGCGTGCGAGAGCAGGGGCGTGGGCAAGCCGAGCGCGCGGATCGCGCCGATGCGAAGGCGCTCCTGCTCGCTCACGCGCGCGTGGCCGCATTCGATCATGTCGACCCCCACCGCTGCCAGCAGGGTGGCGATATGGCAGGCCTGCTCGACTGAAAATCGGACGCCCGGCGCCTGGTTTCCTTCGCGTAGGGTGGCGTCGACGATGCGGATCGCTTGCATGCTTGTCCCCGATCAGTGCGGATCGATGCGTCCGGCGACGATCGCCAGCGGCATGCTGATGTGCAAGGGGCCATCTGGCTGGAAGCGCGCATGCGCCGCTGCCACCAGCGCGTCCAACTGGCTGGCGACGTTGATGTCCAGCATGGCTTTTTTATACGACGACCAGGTTTGCATGTAGCCGATCAGCTGGGCGACGTCCCAGCGTTCGTCGATTGCCAGCGGCGGCGGCGTGACGTGCTCGAACGGGAAGGCGATGTCGGCATCACGATAGCCGTCCCACAAGATGCGGTTGTTGCTCGCCCAGTAAGGCGCTACCAGCTCGCGCAAGGGCATCACCAGCGCGGCCATCACGTCCGGTTCGCAGTCGAACCAGGCGTAGCCCCAGGCGCAAAACAGCGCGCCCGGCTTGGCCACGCGGCGCACTTCCGGCCAGAACGCGGCATAGTCGAACCAGTGCAGCGCCTGGGCCACCGTGACCAGGTCGAAGCTGTGCGCGGCGAACGCGGTGCGCTCGGCCGGTTGCGCCGAATACACGACATTGGGCGCGGGCAGGCCCTGGGTGACTTGTTCAGCGCTGAGGTCGGTCGCCATCACCTGGTCGTAGTAGCGCGCCAGGTCGACCGCGGCCTGGCCGTTGCCGGTGGCGCAGTCCCAGGCCAGCGCGTGACCGCTGCTGTGCTGGCTCAACCAGTCGAACAGCGCCTGCGGGTAACGCGGACGCGCCAGTGCGTACTGGTCCGAGCGCTGCGCGAACGTGTTGGTGTGCGGTGTCATGGAGTCTCCTTTGAATGGATATGGTCGGTGTTGCCCAGTTGGTTCAGATACGCTGCCCCGCGGCCGACGCCGCCGCGAAAGCTGCCCGCGATGCACGAGCCGGCAAGCGGGTGCAGCGCCAGCGGCAGCGGCGCGCTGTCGAACGGCGCCACCCACGTGCGCAGCGCCAGCCGCCCGGCGTCGTGCGCGGGCACGTCGACATAGGCGCTGCGCGCATGCATGACGCGGTAATTGTCGAGCAGTAGCAATTCGCCCGGGTGCGGGGCGAAGCTGTGCGCCGCCCGCAGTGCCTCGAGCGCGCCATCCCACTGGTCCAGCGCCTGCGTCTGGCGCGCGTCCAGGCGCGGACAATCCGCATGGCGCTGCGAGTCGGCGATGAAGCGGCGGATGTAGTGGCCGCAGATGGTGCCGTCGCGCTCCCACAGGATCGGCCGCCAGTGCCACAGCAGCGACGCGAAAATGCGCTCTTCGCGCAGGTCGACGGGGAAGCCGTCGAACAGCACCTGCAGCGCCGCCGGCGCCTGGACGCGCAGCCGCCCGGCGGCCTGCGCATACGGCAGCACGCTCAGCTGTCCACCGTTGCTGCTGGTGCGCACATACAGCAGCAAGTTGACATCGCAGCGATCGCTGTGAAACGCCAGCGCGTGGTTGGTCTGGTGGCCGCGGGTGCCGGGCAGCGCATAATCGCGCCGCTCGTCCTGCACGTGGGCCAGCTCGCCCTCGGCATACGACTGGGGCAGCACGAAGCCGATCTGGCGCGAGACCAGCAAGAGCAGGTGCTCGAGCCGTGCCAGCGCATGCTGGCCGGGCTGCTCGACTAGCGCCAGGCGCGCCACGCCGTGCCGCGCCAGTGGCGCAGCGACGGCCTCGACGACATTGCGCGCCAGCTCGGCGTCGGCGTCGGCGCCGGCCGCGGACCCTTGCGCGAGCCAGCGCCGGACCTGCGCGCGCAGCGAGGGGGAGGGCAGGGCACAGGTCAAGGCAGGCATGGTTTGCGTTCCCGGTTGGCGGCCTCGATCCAGGCCGGTGAAAAAGCGTGCGGCAGATCGGCCACGACATGGTGGTCGACCGCGCCGATCTCCAGTGAGCGCAGCCATTCGGCGGTGCGCTGCACCGCCTCGTGCGGCACGAACGGATCCGGTGCCGACGAGTACAGCGCCAGCGCCACCTGTGCGCGCCCGCCGGCGTCGGCGCGCGCCATGCGGGCCGCCATGTAGGCCGCCGGCAGGAAGGCGGCGAAGGCGTCGGCGCGGACGATGTGCAGGCGCTGGCGCGCGGCCAGCGCCAGCGCCAGCATGCCGCCCTGCGAGTGACCGACGACGCCGATCGGCGTCTCCGGCGCCAGCCCCTCCCGGCTCAGCTGCTGCGCCACCAGCGCTTCGAGCCGGGGCACGCAGTCGCACAGCGACGCGGCCAGCCGGTCGTGCCGGCCGGTGAAGGCAAACCAGCGCCGGTTGCCGCTGACCGGCTCGGCTTCCAGGCCGTCCAGGAACAGCCGCTCGGGCGCGCCATGGCCGTCCACGGCGTCGGCGGTGGCCTCCCAGTGGGCCTGAAACTGCCGCGCCGAGCTGCCCCAGCCGTGCAAGCAGATCGAGATCATGCTGGCACGATCTGCTCATGCCGGTCGCCCGGGCCGAGCGCCACGGCCGGCTCGTTGAGGTCGGCATGCGCGCAGCGGGCGAACGCCAGTACCAGCCCGATGCGCTCGTGGTCCGAGTTGTTGGGGCCGCTGGAATGGACGGTGCGCCGGTCCATGACGATGCAGTCGCCGACGTCGGCCGTCACCGCTTCCGGTGCCGCCATGGCGCTCACGTCCATGACCTTGTGAAACGGATGGCGCAGGTCCCACCCCAATTTTCCCGGCGGGGCGCGGTGGCTGCCCGGCAGCAATTGCAGGCAGCCGCTGTGGCGCGGCACCGGCGTCAGCGGCACCCACGCCGTCAGGCCCGCCTCGCACGGATGGCCCCACAGGTCGGCGTCGCAATGCCAGCCGACGAAGGTGCTGCTGTGGGGGTATTTGATGAAGGCGGCGCTGCGGATCAGCAAGAACTCCGGCCCCAGCAGCGCGCGCGGCAATGCCAGTACGCCGCTGTCGAACAGGAAGTGCTGCCAGAACACGGGATCGCAGTTCCACAGCTGGCGCAGCTTGATGGGCAGTCGATTGTTCCGGTTCAGCCGATCATGGGTGCTGGCCACGTCGGTGCGATCGCGGTGGGTGACAATCCAGCGCGCGGCGGCGGCAGCGGCGGCGTGGCCGATGGCGCCGTCAAAGCGCGCGTAGCCGCGGTCCTGGTAGTGCTCGGGGCTCATGGTGCCACCCACTGCGCGAGGGTGCCGTCGAGGTGCATGCGCGCCAGATCGTTGCGCAGTATCTTGCCGTTCGCGTTGCGCGGCAGGCCGCGCGCCGACACGTACAGCGCGTTGGGCACCTTGGTGCTGCCCAGGTGGTGGCGTATCCACTGCAACAAGGGCGACGCCGTGGTCGGTGCACCCATCTGCACCACCACGCACAACTCGTCGCCGGACGGCAGGTCGCGGCCCTTGAAGGCGCAGGCGTCGACGACGTCGGGCGCGCGACGCAGGTAGTGCTCGAGCTCGTGCAGGTAGTAGGTGGTGCCGCCCCGCAGCACCACGTCCTTCTGGCGGCCGCGGATGGTGTAGCGGCCCGCGCTGTCGCGCTCGGCGAAGTCGCCGGTCCTGAGCCAGCCGTCGTCCCAGCTGGCGCGGCTGGCGCCTTCGTTGTGCACGTAGGCGCCGGTGGCCATCGGGCCGCTGAGCTGCAGTTCACCCGTGGCCGGTCCATCGAGCAGGCGGCCGTCGGCGTCGGCCAGCCGGGCCGCGATGCCGCGCGCCGGGCCAATGCTGGCGCTGGCCCGGCCATCGTCGCCGCGGCTGCCGAAGAAGACGGCAAAGGTCAGCTCGGTCAGGCCGTAGCAGTTGAACACCTGCACCGGGAAACGCGCCTCGAGCCGCTGCAGCTCCTGCTCGGCGACCGGTGCGGCGGAACAGAAGGCCAGCAGCGTGGCCGCGCCGGCGGGCGGGCGCGGGGGCAGGGTATTGATCAGTCGCACCAGCGGCGGCACCAGGTAGACGAAGTCGGCGCCATCGTCGAGCACGGCGTCCCAGCTCGCTTGCGCATTGGCCAGGGAGAAGCTGGGGAACACGCGGGTGCCGGCGCCCACTTCGCGTGGCAGCAGGAAGCACACGCCCAGCACGCCCAGCGAGTTGATGTCGAACAGGCAGGCGCAGCGCTGCACGGCGCTGAAGTCATGACAGTCCAGGCAATTGCGGTAGGCGCGGCGGATCTGGCGGTGCGTGATCGCCACGCACTTGGGATTGTCGGTGGTGCCGGAGGTGGTGGCATACAAGGCCACCTGGTCCAGGCCGTGCTCGTGCGTGGCGGCAGGGTGGGGCGCGGCGGCCGCGTCCCAGGTGGGAAAGGCGTGCCGGCGCAGGCCTGGCAGCAGGCTGGCGATGGCGTCTTCCGTCTCGGCGAACACGCTGTCGCAGTCCAGCAGCGTCAGCAGATCGTCGACGATGGCGGCGCGCCAGTTGCGGTCCAGTAGCAGCACGCCCGCGCCGATGCGCCACAGGGCGTTGAGCAGCACGTGGAAGGACGCGCTGTTGGCGCAGACCAGCGCCACCACCTGGCCGGGGACGATGGCGCCGTCGAACTGGCGGGCGACGGTGGCGACCGCCGCCTCGAATTCGCGCCAGACCAGGCCGGCACGGCCGTCGGCGCGGCGCAGCGCGCACTGTTCGGGGCGCAGGGCGGCCCAGTGGCCGACGACCTGGTCCAGGCGCAAGGTGGCCGGGGCCCGCGCGCTTTCAGGGGTTTGCATCGAGCAGCTCGCTTTCGAGTAAAAACGTCAGGGACATCAGCAGGCACAGGACATCGGCGTCGAAGCCGCCAGCGGTGCGCAGGCGGTCGAGCGCGCGCGCCACCGCGCCGGCGTCGAACAGCCGGGCGCACTGGCGCACGATGCGCTGCGCCATGTCGTCGCGGGCCAGGCAGCGCAACAGCATGGCGTCGGACGATTTGAAGCGCACCTTCGGGCGCTGGGCGCGCGGGCCCAGCTCGGCGGCGTAGGCCTGGCGCAGGAACGTCTTGCCCAGGCCGCTGGTCAAGGCGCGCCAGTCCAGCCCCAGCGCCAGGTCGGGGATGTGGTTGTACAGGAACGGCACCCGGCCTTCGATCGAGCGCGCCATCAGGCACACGTCGCTGCGCAGCAGCAGCCGGGTCAGCCGCATCTGGGTTTCGATCGCCCGCAAGTCGGGGCAGTCGCCGTATAGCTGGGTAAAGCGCTGCTCGACGGCGCCGCTGGCCTCGTCGCCGAACAGGCAGCGGACCAGCGCGCGCCGGGCGGCGTTGCGGTAGTAGGCCTGCACCGAGGCCGGGTCGTCAACCTTGGCGTAGCTGCCGTAGCCGCCGAAGTATTCGTCCACGCCCTCGCCCAGCAGCATCGCCCGCACGCCGTGGGCGGCGGCGGCGTCGGCCAGTTGCTGATACAGGGGCAGGCTCGACATCGTGGTGGGCTGGCCGAAGGCGCGCGTGGCGCTGGCAAAGCCGGCCAGGAAATCCTGATCGCCGACCGGCACCACGACATGCTTCCAGGTTTGCCAGGCGCCCGGGGTGGGCAGGCCCAGTTGCGCCAGCGTGGCGAGGTCGTCGTCGCCGTCCTCGGTACGGACGGTGACGCAGACCAGGTTTTCCACGCCCTGGGCATTGAGCTCGCAGGCGAGGATGCTCGAATCGAGGCCGCCGCTCAGGGCCAGTCCCAGCGGCCCGGCACCCTGCGCGCTGCGCCGCACCGACGCCGCGATCGCCTGGCGCAGCGCGGCGATGCTAGGCGGCGCCGGCGGGGCCGGGCGCTGCGCGCGCTTCGGTGTGCGCCGCAGGCCGTGGGCATCGATGGCCACGTCGTCTTTCCACACCAGCGACACGCCGGCCGCGCAGGTCTGGTCGCCCAGGTACCAGCCGTAGGCGAACAACTCGGCCAGCGCGCCCTGGTCAATCCGCGCGGGCGCTCCCTGCCGTAACAGCGCCGTCATTTCCGACGCGAAGACGATCTCGTCGGGAAGCTCGCGCACGAACAGCGGCTTGATGAAGTGCCAGTCGGTCGCCAGCGTCAATTGCCCCTGGCGGGGCGCATAGCGCGAGTAGGCGTACATGCCGTCGGCGCCGGGGCTGTGCGCGGCCAGGGCGATTTCATTGTCGAGGCCGTCCACGGCGGTCAGATAGCCGCTCCCGGCGTGCTGCCCGTAGACCTGGCCGTTGTAGGCCGACACGGCGTCGGCATGGTGCACCGGCAGGGCCACCTCGGCGCCGCGAAAACGCAGCCGGTGCATGCCCAGGGCCAGGCGCTGGTGGCGAAACACGCCCACGCCATCGAGGCCACGGTGCTTGATGCCGTCGAAGACAGCGTCGAACACGCTGGCCGAGGCGGTGCCGAATGATCCTGCGATGCCGCACATGGCGCGCTCCTATTGGCAGGTGGTGACGGCGACGGCGCCGCACGAGAGCGGCCCGCACAGGAACAGCAGCACCGCATCGGTGTCGCCGACGAGCTGCGCATGCTGCAAGTCCGCCAGGTTGATCAGCGGATCGAATGGAATATGCCCCAGCTGTCCCACATTTTCCAGGAACGCGCGTTGCGGCGGAAAGCCCAGCAGCCTGGAGTAGGTCAGCGTTGTGCTGCGGTTGTAGTCGCCCAGTACCACCCAGCGAAAGTCGCCGGGCTGCATGCGGCAGGCATCGTAGCAATCGGCCGCGGCGTGCTTCATGGAGCGGAACATCTCCAGCAGCCTGGCCGCCATGTCGGCCCCGGGCACGATATTTTTGTACGGCGACATGCCGATGAAATCGAGGCGGAACGCCGTGCCCGCCGGTGGCGCGGCGCTGACCACGCAGGCCGCCACGCCGTCGCCGGCGATGGAGACCGCCTCGTCCATCAAGCGCGATTCGAGCGTGGCAAAGCGCTCCGCCGCCACCAGCAGCACCTGCCGGGCCAGGCCTTGCTGGACGAGCGAGCTGGCCAGCAGGCTCGCTTGCAGGAAATTCGTGCAGCCGCCATAGGTCGCGCACAGCAGCACCGCCCTGGTGATGCCGAGCCCGTAAAACAGATCGTAGCAGCGGTTTCGTATCTGGCGAAAACTGAGCGCGGTGCGGCCGTCATCGAACAGCTCGGCGAAGCTTTCCGTGACCAGGATGACGCTGTCGATGGCATCGCCGCGCAAGCCGGACTTGTCGAGCGCACCCTGAACGCAGTCGGCGATCACCTGGTCGAGCGGCCGCGCCAGCCGCGCGAACGCCTGCACGCCCTTGTGGAGCAACTCGTCCACCGTTTCGACGGCGATGCCGTGGTCGATCAGGCCCGCGACCGGCACCGCGCAGCCGGCGGCGTAGTCGATCGAATGCAAAAAGGCGCGGTTAGCGGGCATGCGTGACTCCTGGGCTTATTTGGGCGCGCACGATGGCGTCTCCAGCAAGGACACCAGCGCGCCGATGGTGTCGCACTGCGCGACCTGGTCGAGCGTCAGCGACTCGTCCAGCGATTGTTCGAGAAAAAGGAAAAAATCCAGAAACGTCAGCGAATCGAACACATCCGCCAGCGCGGTCGATGGCTGCAAGGCCAGCTCCGGCATGCGCTGCTTGAAAAATGACATCACCGCGTGGTCGTGCAACATGGCTCGTTCTCCGGTAAGACAGACGCTGGCAAGCCAGCGTCCACAGTGCTTGCCTGGCGCGCTTACTTCGTCGCCAGCGACGAGGAGACACCGCGGGCCGAACTGATGACGCCGTTGAGCGACGCCGTGACACCACGCAGCGATGCGTTCAGACCCGCCGTCGATGCCGTCAGTCCCTTCGCTTGCAGCGAAGCGGCGGTGCCGCGCATGGAAGCGATATGACCGCGCAGGGACGCGATATGGCCACGCATCGAACTGGCCTTGCCGGCGGCCGATTGGACTAACTTGGTGAATTCCTGCTCATTCAAATCTCGACTAAATTCAGACATGATTCCTCCAGGGAGTTAAACAATAAAAAGCGGCATCGTGCGGGGCCGGCGTGACACGGTGTCGAGTCAGCCCCAATACTTCCGCGCCATGCCCGGAAGTATTGGGGCGAGATTAAAGCCGTCGAATTTTAATGTCAACATCATTCTTCCGTTTAATCAGACCGGATTAAATAGGATATCAATATTTTCCTGATCGAAATTTCTAGTTGGTAATTTGAATCGGCGCTGCATAATCGGATGGAGATAGGCAGATCTGCACGCAAAAACGTGCTACGGTATATTCATTGACTTCGTTGGCCAATTTTTTAGCGTCGTTATTCGATGGAGATGCAATGGAGACCACGCGCATGGGAAAACGGGCGGCGGACGCCGGCGAAGGGCGGTGGCGCGATATTGCCAGCGCCTTCCATTTCAAACCCGGGTTGATCTACCTGAACTCCGGCTCGGAAGGATCGTTGCCTGTGGAAATGCAGGCGCTGCTGGCCGCCTCCATGAAGCGCTGGGCTTCCAGCCCCTCGCAAGCGTTTTTTGACGACGTCAACCTGGACAGCAAACAGGTGGCCAACCGCCGCCGCGTGGCGCAATTCGTGGGCGCCGATCCGGCTGACCTGGTATTGACCGACAACACCACCATGGGCCTGGCAATGGTATTGCTTGGACTGCCATTAAATGGCCCTTGCGAAATAATAACAACGCAACAAGACCATTTTTCGATGTATTCGCCGCTGTATGTATTATCCAGGCGTCATGATATAAAAATAATAAAAGTTTCGCTGCCGGTGCCGGCCAGGTCGAGCGAGGATGTTATCCGCATATTCCGGCAGGCGATCACGCCGAGAACCCGGGCTTTATGTTTTTCCCATATTAATTATGCAGTCGGCTTGCGCATGCCAGTGCGCGAATTATGCGCGCTGGCACGCGAGCGAAATATATTGACGCTGGTCGACGGTGCGCATGCCCCAGGTATGCTCGATATTAATCTGCGTGAATTGGGTCCCGATTTTTATGCAGCCTCAGGTCACAAATGGCTCAATGGTCCGCCCGGAACAGGGATGCTGTATATCCGTCACGCGCAAGCCAATCCCTGGCACTTGCAAGCCATCGTTTCAGAGCGCGCGATGGATGTCGGCGACGGCCTGACGATTGCCGACGCCCTGCAGGCGCGTGCCAACCTGAACGGGCCGGCGTTCTACACGCTGGCACGGACCGCTGAGTTCTTCGAGGGCATCGGCAAGGCCGCAATCGAACAGCGCATCCTCACGCTATCGGCCGAGGTCGAGCGCAGCGCGGTCGCGCGCTGGGGCCGCGACTGCCTGCTGAGCCCGTCGAGCCAGGCCGCTGCGCTGCGCTGCGGCTTGACCGCCTTCGTGCCTTCGCGCAATGGCGCGCTGGCCTACGACGCCGCCCGCATGCAGCAGATCGCCCAGCGCCTGTGCGACCAGGCCGGCATCTGGGTGCTGTGCACCGCGACGCCGGGTCCGGATGGCGGCCGTGGTCCCCAGATCAACGCCTTGCGGGTATCGACCCACATCTATAACTTTCCCGACCAGATCGACCGCCTGTTTGCCGCGCTCGACGAACTGGTTTGATGGACGCGCCGTGAACACCTGCCTCGAATGGGCCCGCCTGCTGGCGCAGCGGCAGATCAGCTCGGTCCAGCTGACCACGCTTTTTCTGGACCGCATTGCGCAGCTGGACCGGTATTACGGCGCCTATCGGCTCGTCACGGCCGAGCTGGCGCTGGCCCAGGCACGCGCCGCCGACGCTGCCATCGCCGCTGGCATCCGGCTCGGCCCGCTGCAGGGGGTGCCGTACGCCGCCAAGGATGTGTTCGACGTGGCCGGCCTGCCGACCAGCGCCGGCTGCGACTTGCTCAGCGGCCGTCCGGCGCCCGCCTCGGCGCGTGTCATCGACCTGCTGCAGGCGTCCGGCATGGTGTTGTTGGGCAAGACCAACCTCGTGCAGTTTGCCCACGGTTCGCTGGGCGTGAACACCAACCAGGGCACGCCACGCAATCCGTGGTCGCCGGTGTTGCGGCGGGTGGCGGGCGGTTCCAGCAGCGGCTCGAGCGTGGCGGTCGCCACCGGCATGGCCCCGATCGCGCTTGGCACGGACACCGGTGGTTCGGTGCGCGTACCGGCGGCGCTGTGCGGCACCATCGGCCTGAAGACCACGTACGGGCGGGTCAGCCGGGCCGGGGTCTATCCGCTCAGCCCGACCCTCGATTCGGTGGGCATCATCGGCAACAGCGCCGACGACATCGCGGTGCTGCTGCGCCTGATTTCGGGCGCCGCCGCGGATGCGGATGTGCCCGTGGCGGCGCCACCCTCGCTGCAGGGCATGCGCCTGGCGTTCGCCGACAGCCTGTTCGTCGATGCCGATCGCGCCGTCGCCGAGGCGGTGCTGCGTGCCGGCGCCCGCCTCGGCACGCTGGGGGCGGGCGTTTCGCATATCGCTTTTGCGGAAGCGTGCGAGGCCGAGCTGATCAACCCGAACGGCTTGATCAGCAAGGTCGAAGGCTATGCCTACAACCAGGCCTTGCTCACGAGCGGGTCGGCATGGCTGGACCAGAAGGTGGTGGAAAGCTTTGACGGCGGCGCCACCGCGACGGCGACGAGCTACTGTGGCGCGCTCGCCGGCATGGGGCCCTTGCAGCGGCTGGCGGCGACGACGATGGCCCCGTTCGACGCCTTGCTGGCGCCAGCGGCGGCCGTTACCGCGCTGGCACTCGATGGCGTGGCGCAGTCCGGAACGGCCTTCACCAGCGCCAACAGCCGTTACACCGCCTGTACCCGTGCCGTCAACGTGCTCGGCCTGTGCGCCTTGAGCGTGCCGTGCGCGCTGTCGGCGGAAGGCTTGCCGATCGGCCTGCAGATCATCGGCCGGGCCGGCCAGGACGAGCACATCCTGGCCATCGCCCAGGCCTGGATGGCGGCCACCTACCAAGGCGGCATGCCGCGCCCACCGCTAGCGCGCGACGTACACGGTCTCGCTTCCCCTCCCGGCTGAAAGGATTTCATCATGCGTGCATTCTTGTTACTTGCCTTGTTCGTCGTCACCGTGTGCCAGGCGCAGAAGGGGGAAACCACGCCCAACAACATCGGCTACGACATGTACTTCAATGCCATGGTCGTCAACGATGTCAGCTGCGCCATGGCGGCGCCGAACGGGCGCGTCGTCTTCACCGGGCCGGTCACCAATCCCGCCATGAGTTGCCCCGATCTGCTCGCCTGGAAGCTGTATATCGACGTGATCGAGCAGGATTTCATTGGCGCCTGGGTCAGCGCGGACCTGCTCTGGCCCGCCTCGCCCTTGCCGCTGTGTACTGCGGCGGGCCAGAAAGACTGCTGCACGCCGGGCAGCGCCACCAACCCCGGCTACGACAATCCCAGCTATCCCAGCCGCTTCTGTCCCTTCGCGCCCGACGGCAAGGACGGCAAGGTGCTCACGCAAACGCCACGCCCGGGAGCGCGGCGCGACGCCTCGCGCAAAGTGGGACTGCCGGAAATGCACGGGACGAGCGCCGTGGCGACCTTGCCGCTGACCTTTTATAACAAGCCCATGTTCGATTACGTGTTCAAGAACAGCCTGTATCACTCGAACGGACTGATGGCGGTGCTGAACAATGCCAACGCCGACCTCGACAGGAACTCGCCGTTTCACCGGGTGAGCACCAGCGGGCATCTGACCTCGGTGAACTTTCCCATCGATGGCTGGATGATGCGTTCCCAATGGATCAGCAAGAAGGCGGCGCTGGCGGCCGGACTGGCCGACGATCCGGCCGCGCCCTTCGTCAAGATCCTGGTCGGCGATCGCCATCAGTACAACTTCAATCCGGACGTGTTCAAGCCCGGCGAATACTGGCTGATGTCGTTCCACCTGTCGACCAAAGACACGCCGCCCTGGTTCTGGGCCGACTTCGAGCACGTCAACAGTCCCGGCCGCTGCGATTTCACCGGCTGTAACGATGGTTATGGCTTCGACGCGCCGCCCCCGGTGGGTCCCGGCCTGAGCCGGAACTTCACCAGTCCGGCCACGCAGACCACCGCCAAGGGACAGGCGTTCATCGAGAACGCCCGCTATGCCAGCGGCGCCATCACGCCGGCACTGCAGCAGTTGTTCGACCAGGCCGGGATCGGCACCGGCGCGCAAGCGGGCATCCGGCCCACGCCGCAGAGCAAGGGCTGGCGCAGCTACCGCCTGCGCGGCTCGCAGTGGGCCTACACCGACCAGGCCGGGCGGCCCAGCTACCTCGGTTCCAGGCCATCGAATGGCGGCATCGTCGCCGGCTCCTCGTGCATGTCCTGCCACGCGACGGCCGGCACCATGGCGGCCGGCGTGTCGCCGCAGGTGCTGGGCTTGTATATTAATTGGGCCGGCACACCGAACCCGGGCAATTTCAACCTGAACGCCCGGCCGGCCACCAACAGCCTGCTGCAAAACGATTTCGTCTGGGGTTTCATTCACACCATGCCGCTCCAGACCGACCGCATGACCGAGGCCACGTCCGGGACGCGCAAGTGACGCGCAAGTGACGCAGCGGCGGCCGTTGCCGGCAGGCCAAGCGTGACTGGGCGGCAGCCGACGCGCCGCCCTGTCGCGCACTGGGCCGCTGCCACCGTATGCTAAGATCGTTTTCGTGAACATCCTGGTCCGCTCCCTGTTGGTCTACCTGTTGTTGCTGGCGCTGCCCTTCCAGGGCGTTGCCATGGCGACGATGCTGCCGTGCGCGCCAGCGCAGGTGGCCCCGTCGATGGCGCCGCACCATGACCACCAGGCCATGCTGGCCATGCAGCGCGCCGCGCACGCTCCCGCGGCCACCGGGGCGATTGTGGCGGCCGCCGCCGACGGCGGCAGTTGCGCCCACGCCGCCGGCAAGTGCGATGCCTGCGCCGCCTGCTGCCTCGGTGCCATGGTCTGCGCCACGGTCCACGTGGCGCTCGACAGTCCGCGGGGCGCCGCCATCGCCTTCGACACCGGTTTCGTGGCGGCGGTCGCACTGGCCTTGCCCGAGCGCCCGCCGCAAGCTTCGCGCTGATTACCGCCCGTTTGCCATGCCCAGCCGCTTGCCGCAAGTGGCTGGGGCTCGATCCTTGCCTGTCATTCAAGAGACTTCCATGAAACACCTGCTTTGCCTTGCCGCGGCCTTGGCCGCGCTGCTGGCCGGCCTCGCCAGCGACGCCAGCGGCCAGGCGCGGCCGGCCGATCCGGCCGATGCCGACGCCCCCGTGCCCCCGATCCACCATCGACCGGCCCTGGCGCCGGCCGCGCTGGCGCCGACGCCACCGCCGCTGCGGCAGTGGCCGGCCCTCAATGCGCTGGTGGGCGCCTACCAGCCGATGGCGCCGGCGCCCGCCGCCACGCCCGCCACGCCCGCCACGCCCGCGCCGGCACTGGACCCGCACGCCCATCACAAGGGGGCAGGCCAATGAGCCCGCTGGCTGATGTGGGCCGGCGCGCCGGCGGTTTGCTGGCGGCGTTGCTGGCCGCACTGAGCAGCGGCTGCGCGTCGGTGTCTAGCGAGCCGGCCTTCGCGCCCGTCAGCGCGCTGGCCGCCCAGCGGCTCGACAGGCAGGTGCGGCAGGTGGTTACCGACAACGAGGCCGCCGCGCTGGCGCAGATGATCGGGCAGGTGCTGCGCCAGCCCCTGCAAGCCGATGACGCCGTCCAGATCGCGCTGTTGAATCACCGCGGCCTGCAGGCGGCGTACTGGCAGGTGGGCATCGCCCAAAGCGAGCTGGTGCAGGCCGGCCGCTTGCGCAACCCGTCGCTGGGCTTTCAGCGCAGCGGCGGCGGCGGCGCGCTCGACATCGAACGCTCGGTCACGCTCAACCTGGCCAGCGTGCTGCTGGCGCCGCTGGCCACGCGCATCGAACAGGGCCGCTTTGAACAGACCTGGCTGCTGGTGGCCGGCCAGATGCTCGACCATGCGGCGGCCACCCGGCGCGCGTGGTTCGAGGCGGTCGCCGCGCAACAGGCGAGGCTCTACGCGCTGCAGGTTCATCGCGCCGCCGCAGCCAGCGCCGCCCTGACCGAGCGCATGGCCAATGCCGGCAATACGAACGCGCTGGAACTGGCGCGCGAGCGCCTGTTTCGGGCCGAGGCCGCCGCCGCGGTGGTGCGCGCCGACCAGCGCGCGCTGGCCGCGCGCGAAGCGTTGACGCGCCTGATGGGCCTGTGGGGCGCCGCCGCCGCCGACTACGTGCTGCCCCAGCGCCTGCCCGATCTGCCGGCGGCGCCGCTGGAACTGCCCGATGCCGAACGCATCGCCGTGCGCGAGCGCCTCGATATCCGCGCTGCGCAAAGCGCGGCGCGCCACACCGCGGCGGCGCTGGGCCTGAGCAGGACCACCGGCTTCATCAACGTGCTCGACCTCGGCTACCTGCGCAAATCGGCCGACGGCCATAGCACGGGCGGCTACGCCATCTCGCTCGAACTGCCCCTGTTCGACTGGGGCACGGCGCGGGTGGCGAAGGCCGAGGCGACGTACCGGCAGGCGCTCGAGCAGGTGGCGCAGACGGCCGTGGCGGCGCGCAGCGAAGCGCGCGAAAGCTATCTCGACTACCGCAGCGCCTACGATCTGGCCACCCGCTACCGCGACGAGGTGATACCGCTGCGCAAAAAAATCGCCGACGAGACGGGCTTGCGCTACAACGGCATGCTCATCAGCGTTTTCGAATTGCTGGCCGACGCGCGCGAGCAGGCCGCGGCGGTGAGCAGCGCGATCGAGGCCTACAAGCAGTTCTGGATCGCGCACACCCGGCTCGAGGCGGCGCTGGGCGGGCGCCTGCTGGACCATCCGTCGTCCCCACCACCTTCACCTTCACCTTCACCCTCACCAGCGCCCGGGGCGCCACCACCATGAGCAATCGCAGAGACTTTCTCACCCGCGCCGGCGCCGCCCTGGTGGGCGCCGCCGCCGTCAGCCGGGCCGGCGCGGCCAGCCTGCCGGAAGCACCTACCCAGTCGTCGGCCGCCACCGTGGCGCCGCCGGCGCCGCCCAACGGCCGCCCGTACCGGCCCGTGGTGACCTTGAATGGCTGGTCGCTGCCGTGGAGCATGAAGGACGGCGTCAAGCAATTTCACCTGGTGGCCGAACCGGTGGTGCGCGAGATCGCCCCCGGCATGCACGCCACCATGTGGGGCTACAACGGCCAGAGTCCGGGGCCCACCATCGAGGTCGTCGAGGGTGACCGGGTGCGCATCTTCGTCACCAATAAACTGCCCGAGCACACCAGCATCCACTGGCACGGCCAGATCCTGCCCAACGGCATGGATGGCGTGACGGGGCTGACCCAGCCCGGCATCCTGCCCGGTAAAACCTTCGTCTACGAATTCGTCGCCCGTCACGCGGGCACCTTCATGTACCACCCGCATGCCGACGAGATGACGCAGATGGCGATGGGCATGATGGGTTTGTGGATCACCCACCCGAAGCTGCTGTCGCAGCACGCCGTCGAGCGCGACTTCGCCTTCCTGCTGGGCGCCTTCGACATCGCTCCCGGCGCTTCCACGCCGAAGGTCAACACCATGCTCGACTTTAATCTGTGGACCTTCAACAGCCGCGCCTTTCCCGGGATCGACCCGATGGTGGTGCGGCTGGGCGACCGCGTGCGCATCCGCGCCGGCAACCTGACCATGACGAACCACCCGATCCACCTGCACGGCCACCGCTTCGCCGTGACGGGCACCGATGGCGGCTGGGTGCCGCCGGCGGCGCGCTGGCCGGAAGTGACCACCGATATCGCCGTCGGCCAGATGCGCGCCATCGAATTCGTGGCCGACAATCCGGGCGACTGGGCCTTCCACTGCCACAAGTCGCATCACACCATGAACGCCATGGGCCACGATGTGCCGACCCTGATCGGGGTCGACCACCGCGGCATCGCCAGCGAAATCAATGCGCTGATACCGGGCTACATGGTGATGGGCGACAAGGGCGGCGCGATGGGCGGCATGCGCATGCCGCTGCCGGAGAACACCCTGCCCATGATGAGCGGCGAGGGGCCGTTCGGCGGCATCGAGATGGGCGGCATGTTCACCACGCTGAAAGTGCGCGCCGGCCAGGGCCGCGACGACTACGCCGACCCCGGCTGGTACCAGCACCCGCCGGGCACGCAGGCGCGCGAGTGGACGGGAGCGGTGCCAGCGGCGCCGTCAGCGCCGTCGGCGCCGTCGGCGGGCGCCGCTGCCACCGTCACCGTCAAGCGGGGCGGGGCGCACGGCGGCCACTGAACTATTATTTCAAATTACTAGCAATTATGAAATTTTAATTCAAGGCAGCGCGGGCCAGCCAGGCCTCGCGCTCGATCGCGTACACCGACGTGTCGATGTCGTACCAGCGCTCGATGCCGCGGTAGCTCATGCCGAGCCGTTGCATGACCCGGGCCGAGGCGCTGTTGTCCTGGTTGCACACGGCCAGCAGGCGCGGCACCCGCAGCACCTCGAAGGCGTGGCCCGCCATGGCGCGCGCCGCTTCCGAGGCGTAACCCTGGCCCCAGGTCGCGGGCAGCAGGCGCCAGCCGATTTCGAGGGGATTGGCGGCGTCGCGCGCCAGATGCTGGATGCAGCCGGCGCCGATCAGCTGGCCGCTGGCGTGGTCGATGAACGCCCACCAGCCGTAGCCGAAGGTGCGCCAGTTGTCCTTGACCCTGGCGATGATGGCCACGGTTTCTGCGGCCGTTTCCGGCCGCCCGCTGATGTAGCGCATCACCTCGGGCATGCTGTTGAGGTGTTGCAGGCCGTCGTAATGGCAGTCGTCGAGCGGTTCGAGGCGCAGGCGCGCAGTGCGAAGGACGGGAAAGGGCGTGCTGGGGTCGGCTGACGTCATTGCATACATGAATGATTTACAAAGAGTTCGCAATATAAATCATTCGCCGGCCCGCCGCACGCTTCACAGCGCTGCCGGCGCCGGACTGGCCAGCGGGGCGCCGTTCGCGAAGCCCGTCTCGGCGCCCCACAGCATCGATGCGCGCGCCAGCAGCACCGCCTCGCCGTCGGCCAGATAGCCATCGGCGTCGGCGATGTGCCACATCGCCTGCAGCAGGCGGCGGCGCAGGGCGGGGTCGGCAATGTCGAGCAGCAGGCTGTCGAGCACGGCGGGATCGAGCTGGATCACGCCATGGTGGGCGCCGGCCAGCAGGTCTTCGCACAGGTCCTGCAGCAACTGGCGGAAGCTGTCGCGGTCAAGCGCAATATGGGCCAGGATGCGGCTGTGATCGAGCGCATCGAGTTCGCTGGGCAGCACGTTGCCGTCGACCACCATGGTCAGGGCCAGCAGGCGGCCGGCGGCCTGGGGACTATTGCTTGGGTAGTTGCGCATGATAAAACTCCTTGTAAAGTCGGTCGATGGGCCGGCGGCAGGGTGCCGCCGGCCTTGCTTGCAGTTACTTGCCATCCTTGCGTGCCACCAGCAGGCTGGCCACCACGCTGGCCCCGATCAGCACCGCCACCACCGTCAGCGACGCTTGCACGGGCACGTGGTACCACGGCATGATCAGCATCTTGACGCCGATGAAGGTGAGCACCATCGCCAGCCCATACTTGAGCAGGTGAAAGCGGTCGGCCACGTCCACCAGCAGGAAGTACAGGGCGCGCAGACCCATGATGGCGAACAGGTTCGAGGTGAACACGATGAACGGATCGGTGGTGATGGCGAAGATGGCGGGAATCGAATCGACCGCGAACACCAGGTCGGTCACCTCGATCAGTATCAGCACCAGCAGCAGGGGCGTCACGTAGCGCACGCCGTTCTGGCGCACGAAGAAACGCTCGCCATGGTCGCCCGCGGCCACCCGCAGATGGCGCCGCGCCAGCCGCATCACCCAGTTGTTGGCCACGTCGGGCGGGGCGTCGCTGGCCACCATCATGCGCACGCCCGTCACCAGCAGGAAGGCGCCGAACAGGTAGAGCACCCAGGAAAACTCGCTGACCACCCAGGCGCCTGCCAGGATCATCACGGCGCGCATGGCGATCGCCCCCAGCACGCCGTAGATCAGGACCCGGCGCTGGTACTGGCGCGGCACCTGGAAGGCGGTGAAGATCAGCAGGAACACGAAGACGTTGTCGACCGACAGGGCTTTCTCGATCAGGTAGCCGGAGAAGAACTCGAGCGCCTTGGCGTCGGCCACGGCAGCCCCGCTGGTCTCGCGCAGGTACCACCACAGGCCGCCATTGAACAGCAGCGCCATGCTCACCCATACCAGCGACCAGATGCCCGCTTCCTTGACGCTGACCTTGTGCGCCTTGTTGCCGCCAAACACAAATAAATCGAGCGCCAGCATCAGCAGCACGAAGGCGATGAAGCCTGCCCACATGGGGGCGCTCGCAATGCTTTCCAAACCGTTCATGGGACTCTCCCGCAGCGTTAATCGAATCGTGACAGCGATCGTATAGGCAGTCAAAGCATCGTACAATGCGAATTCAATACATCATCACATCGAATATTTCGATGTATTAAGGGAATCGGTGGCCAATCTCAATTACAAGCACCTGCGCTATTTCTGGACCGTGGCGCGCACCGGCAGCATCGCCCGCGCGGCGGCGCAGTTGCACCTGGCGCCCCAGTCGATCTCGGGGCAGCTCAGCGAATTTGCCGACAGCCTGGGGGTGGAACTGTTTCGCAAGGCGGGCCGGGGGCTCGAATTGACCGACATGGGGCGGCGCATTCTCGGCCATGCCGACACCATCTTCGGCGCCGGCGACGAATTGCTCGAGGCCGTGCGCGACCAGGGCGCCAGCGTGGCCGCGCCGTTCCGGGTCGGCTGCGCCGATTCGGTCTCGAAGCTGATCGCCAGCCGGGTGGTGGAGCCGGCGCTGCACCTGGCCACGCCCGTGCGGCTGATCTGCCGCGAGGGCCGGCTCGACAGCCTGGTGGCCGAACTGGCGGTGCACCGGCTCGACCTGATCATCGCCGACCGTCCCATGCCGGCCCACTTCAGCGTGCGCGGCCACAGCCACCTGCTGGGGCAGAGCGGGATGACGGCATTTGCCACGCCGGCGCTGGCGGCGCGATTTGGCAGCGATTTCCCCCACTGCCTCGACGGCGCGCCGATGCTGCTGCCGGGCGAGGATTTCGCCATTTACCACCGCCTGCTGCGCTGGCTCGACGAGTCCCGCGTGCACCCCCGCATCGTCGGCGAGTTTGACGACAGCGCCATGATGAAAGCATTCGGCCAGCGCGGCGCCGGGGTTTTTTTTTCTCCCACCGTGATCGCCCCGCAGGTGAGCGAGCAGTACGGCGTGACGGCGCTGGGGCAGGCCGATGCGCTCGTCGAGCAGGTCTACGGCATTTCCACCGAGCGGGGCCTGCGCCATCCGGCCAGCGTGGCAATCGGCGCGGCGGCGCGCGCGACCTTTGTTACCTGAGCGTGCACGCCAGGCCTTCGCCTGCACGCCGGCGGCGCAAGCGCTATGATCGTGCCAGAGCGTCGCCTGCAAGCGGCGCCGCCGATCACTGCACCACCTGATGAGAACCGGACGCCCCATGAAAGCTGTTGGATATCACCATTGCCTGCCCATCGATGACCCACTGGCGCTGGAAGACCTGGTCTTGCCGGCGCCCACCCCGCTCGCGCGCGACCTGCTGGTGCGGGTGCGCGCCGTGTCGGTCAACCCCGTCGACACCAAGATTCGCCTGCGCCGCGCGCCGGCCGATGGGCAGACGGCGGTGCTGGGCTGGGACGCCGTCGGCATCGTCGAGGCCATGGGTGCGGACGTGACGGGCTTTGCCATCGGTGACCGGGTGTTCTATGCGGGCGCGCTTGACCGCCCGGGCAGCAACAGCGAGCTGCAACTGGTCGACGAGCGCATCGTCGCCAGGGCGCCGGCCAGCCTGAGCGACAGCGAAGCGGCCGCGCTGCCGCTGACCGCCATCACCGCCTGGGAGTTGCTGTTCGACCGCCTGCGCATGCCGCTGGGCGGCGCCAGCGGCAAGACATTGCTCATCGTCGGCGGCGCCGGCGGGGTCGGCTCGATCCTGATCCAGCTGGCGCGCCAGCTGACCGGGCTGCGGGTGGTGGCCACCGCCTCGCGCGCGGCCACGCGCGACTGGTGCCTGGCACTGGGCGCACACCTGGTGCTCGATCATGCCATGCCGCTGGCGCCGCAACTGGCCGCGGCCGGCATCGACGCGGTCGACGCGGTGGCGTCGCTGACCCACACCGAGGCCCATTACGCCGACCTGATCGCCTGCATCCGTCCGCAGGGCCAGCTGGCGCTGATCGACGATCCCGCGCAGCTCGACGCCGTGGCCCTCAAGACCAAGTCGATTTCACTGCACTGGGAACTGATGTTTACCCGCTCGCTGTTCCACACCGACGACATGGCCGAGCAGGGCAAGCTGCTCGCCCGGGTCGCCGCGCTGGTCGACGAGGGCCGCATCCGCACCACCCTCAATGCCAGTTTCGGCACCATCACGGCGGCCAACCTGCGCCGCGCGCACGCGCTGCTCGAGAGCGGCACGGCGCAGGGCAAGGTGGTGCTGGCCGGTTTCTGAGTCCGCCGGCCCCACCGCTCAGAAGCGGTAGTTCAGGCGCGCATACACGTAGCGGCCGGCGCGCCCGAACGGCGAGCGGTTCGCGTAGGGCACCGCGCCGGTGGTGTTGAGGGAGGCGGGCAGGGCGTCCGGGTAGATATCGAACAGGTTGTCCGCACCGAGCGCGATTTCGGTCGCTGCGGTGAGCCTGTAGCGCGCCTCGGCGTTGACGATGGTTTTCGGCGTGAGCACGAAGTCGAGCGCCTCGGTCGTGCCGGCCGACACCACCTCGCCGTAGCGGGTGACGTTGAGCGAGCCGCCCCAGGCCTCACCCTTCCAGTTGGCGCCGGCGCTGATCTTGTTTTTCGGCTGGCCCCGTTCCAGGCTGACGATGTTGGCGCGGCCGAACAGGATGGGCGCCGGATTGAGCGCCGATAACTGCGCCGTGGCCGGGGTGCGCGTCACCTCGGTCTTGTTGTAGTTGCCGGCCAGGGTCAGGTCGAGGCGGCCCCAGCTTTGCTTGCGCAGCGGCCAGTTCAGCACCACGTCGATGCCGTCGGTGCTCGTGTCGACGCCGTTGATGAAGAAGCGCCCGCCGCCCACGCCCGTCAGGCCCAGGGTTTGCAGGTACTGGCGCACGCCGGTGGAGGTCAGGTTTTCCGACAGCACGATGCGGTTGTCGATGTTGATGCGGTAGGCGTCGGCGGTGATGCTGACCGGGCCCAGCTTCCACACCGCGCCCAGCGAATAATTGACCGATTTTTCCGCTTCCAGCGGCTTGGCGCCCAGCGCGATGGCGGCCGCGTCGCCCGGCTTGAAGGTGGCGATATTGAAGGCCACGCCGTCGATGAAGGTCATCGAGGTGGAGGTGTAGTACTGCTGCTGGGGAGACGGCGCGCGAAAGCCGTTCTGCACCGCGCCGCGCAGGGCGAAGGCGGGCGTGAACTCGTAGCGCAGGGCCAGTTTGCCGGTGAGGTTGCTGCCGAAGTCGGAGTAGCGCTCGGCGCGCGCCGCCAGCGAGGCCAGCAGTTCAGGCCGCAGGCGGGTTTCCAGGTCGATGAAGGCGCCCACCGAGTGGCGGCTGGCATCGACCGCGTTGGCCGGCGTGTAGCCGGGGAAGACCTGGGCGCCGGCGGCGGTGGGCAGGCCGCTGGCCAGCACGGCGCCGCCGTAGCGGTAGGAATCGGGTTCACCCGCCCACAACTGGTAATTTTCGCCCCGCAGCTCGGCCCCCAGCGCCACGTTCAGGGGCGCCGCCAGGCCCACCTCGACGGGACGCACCGCCGAGAAATTGCCGGTCAGTTGCTGGTAGCCGAAGCCGCCCGCGTAAAACGCCGTCTTGCTGGTGGGGCCGATCGAGCGGTTGAGCGAGTTGCTGACGTCAAAATCGAGCTTGTTCTTGCCGTACACCACCGAGGTGTCGAAATCCCAGCCATTGTTGGTCCAGCTGGTGCCCAGCGCGGCGCTGTAGTCGTCGACGATGCTGCCGATCAGCGGCAGGTAGCCGTCCGGATACAGGGCGACGATGTTCTCGTCCTGCAGGGGGCGGCGGAAGAAGCCGGCCGAATCGGACTGGCGCCGCTGGTAGCTGGCCCAGGCGTAGAGCTTGCGGCCGTCGTCGAGGGTGCGGCCGGCGTTGGCGAACAGGGTCGCCTGTTTCAGTTCCGGCTCGCCCGACCAGGTGTCGAAGCGATTGGCAGTCAGTTCGCGCGGATCGAAGGCGCCGTTGACCTTGGCGTAAAACTGGCGCACATCGTAGCCGCTGCGTTCGGAATGCTGCTGTTTTTTCAGTTCTGCCGACAGGGTCAGGAAGCCGTCCTCGCCCAGGCTGAAACCCTTCCAGCCGCCGACGGTGACGGTGCCGCCGTCGGTGCGGCTGCGTTCTGTGGGCGCGTTCAGCGCCAGGCCGGCCGGGGCGGCGCCGGGATTGAAGCCGTACGTCGTGTCGCGCACGCCCGCATTGACGGACAGGGCGCCGCCGCTGCGGTTTTCGCGCAGGCGGAAGTTGATCACGCCGGCAATTGCGTCCGAGCCGTACTGGGCGGCGGCGCCATCGCGCAGCACTTCGACGGTGGAGATGGCGAAGGCGGGGATGGTATTGAGGTAGACCGAGGCCGAGCCGCGGCCGACGGTGCCGTTGACGTTGACGAGCGCGGAAGCGTGGCGGCGTTTCGAATTGACCAGCACCAGCACCTGGTCGGGCGCCAGGCCGCGCAGGGTGACGGGGCGCACGGTGTCGGTGGCGTCGGTCAGGCCGGGACGGGGAAAGTTCAGCGCCGGCAGGGCCGCCGCCAGCGCCTCGGCCACTTCGGTGACGCCGCGATTGGTGAGGGCCTCGGCGGAGACGACGTCGACGGGCGAGGCCGTATCGAGCACCGAGCGGTTCGACACGCGGGTGCCGGTGACGATGATGCTGGCGGTGGGCTCGCCGGGCTCGCTGGCGCGCTGGCCGGCGGCGTGCGCGGCCAGCGGCATGCCGGCGCACAGGGCAGCGATGGCGCAGCCGATGGCGTGCAGCCGGAACAGCGGGTTGGTGGGGGTGGTGGTGCGCGCTTGCGCGATGCCTGCGGAAATCATGCTGCCCTTTTGTCTGGTAGAACGGCGCGCGTCGGCGGCGCCGGCAGTGGCGCGATTGCGCACTGCCGACGCAGTTTATCGTTGCAGTCGGGAATTTCTAACGATTGATTATCGATATGTAAATGCGTTTTTTGTGGCGCATGTCGGCGCCCGCCGTGCCTGTTCGCCACGGGCGCGCGGCCCACCGCTGCCAGCGCTCAGTCGATGGCGGCCGGCCTGGCTGGCGGCCGTGGCGGCGCCTGCGGTGTGCCGCGCGCGGCGAGCACGATGGCAGACAGGATCAGGGCGGCGCCGGCCAGCACGCGTGGCGCCGGCTGCTGGCCGAACAGCCACCAGGCGCAGCCGATGGCGTAGACGGGTTCGAGCGAGAGGATCATGCCGGCGCCGCGCGCGCTCAGGCCCGCCAGGCTGGTGACGAACAGCCATTGCGCCAGCCCCGTGCAGAACACCCCCAGCAGGGCCAGGAACCCCCAGTCGGCCTGGCCCAGCGCGCCCAGTTTGCCCAGCGCAAACGGCGCCAGCACCGCGCAGACGACGGCGTTTTGCCAGAACGCCACCTGCATCGCCGCCATGCCCCGCGCGCCGCGCCGGTTGGCGATGGCCAGCAGGGCAAACGACAGGCCGGAAGCGATGCCCCACAGCAGGCCGGCGGTGCCATGGTCACGGTAGTCGAAGGACGGGGTGACCAGCAGCAGTCCCAGTGTGACCAGGCCCAGCAGCGCGGTCTCGGTGGCGCCGATCCGTTCACGAAACACCAGCACATCGAGCACGGCGATCAGGGCGGGAAAGCTGGCAAAGCCCAGCGTCGCCACGGCCACGCCGCCCACCTTGACGGCGACAAAAAAGCTCACCCAGTGGGCTGCCAGTAGCAGGCCGGTCAGGCCGAGCACGCCCAACTGCGGGCCGGACAGGCCCTTGAGCAGGGGGCGGCGGCGCAGCCGCGCGATCAGGGCCAGCGCGGCCACGGCAAACGCGGCCCGGCCGAAGGTGATGACGCTGGCGTCGGCGTGGATGAGGGCGCCGAAGATGCCCGTCAGGCCGAACAGCACGGCGGCGAGATGCGCCGCCGTCAGCGCCGTACGATGGGGGGACATGCGGGTTCACTTTCCGGTGGCGGGCGGCGCCGTGGTGGCGCGGCCGGTCCGGTACTATAAGCGATCGGCGCTGCGGCGGGCGACAAAGGCACGCCGCCCCGCGGCATGCCGCAGGCCGCAGGCCGTCAGAAACAGGTGCTGGCGATGGGCGCCGTTGCCCCCGGCAGATAAAAGTCGATCGCCGCTGGTCTGACGGGCCCGTCCGGTCGCTGCGGCGCCAGTTGCACCAGCGCCGCCACCTGGGGCTGGCCGTCGTAGCCCAGGGTGAGGAAATCACCGCGGTAGCCGGGCGGATTTTCCCTGACAAAGATGGCGATGCGGTAGCGCAGCGTGGGAAAGAACTGCCTGGGAAAGAACTGGGACGGCGGTCCCAGCTGGAAAGCGCCGCGCGCCGCCTGGACCACCAGCGGCGTTTGCGAGGACATGGGCTCGCTGGAGACATTGATGGTGTCGGGCGTGCCGATGTCGTAACGGGCGTTGCCCGCTTCGACGAAAAACCGGTTGGCGTCGTAGTTGAAGCCGGCCAGGCTGCTGCCCTGGACGTCGATCGAGCAGATATCGAACAAGGCCCAGAAACTGCCTGGATTGACGCCGCCGAGCTGGCGCTGGGTATTGTTGACGCTGGCCTGGAAAGACCGGACATTGGCGACATGCTGGTATTTGATGGCCACCGCTTTTTTCAGATTGGCGTCCAGTTCGGCGCAGCCCGACAGCAGGGCGGCACCGGCCAGCATGGCCAGGAAGCAACGCGCGTTGCGGGTGCGACTCGGTCGTGCGCTCATGGTCGTGCCTCCGTCGGTGAGATCTGCCCAGGGGCCGATGCGCCCTTGAAAACAGTCTGCCGGCCGGCGCGCTCGCGCGCTTGATGCCGCTCAATCGGGCGCAGTGGCGACGGCTTATGCGATTTTGGCCAGCGACACATCGGTCGCCTTGACGAGCGCGATCACTTCGCTGCCCACCTTCAGTTCCAGGTCGGCGATCGAGCGCGTGGTGATGATGGAGGTGACGATGCCGTTGGCGGTTTCGACGTCGACTTCCGACACCACCGAGCCGCGGATGATTTCCTTGATGATGCCGCGAAACTGGTTGCGGACGTTGATCTCTGAAATAGACATACTGTTTTCCAATGGGTTGAGGGAAATACGACAAGAAAGGCGTTCAATTAGTAACTGAGCAGCAGGCGCCGCTTCTGGTGCGCCGGCGTGGGCGCATGCTGGGGCACGCCGTCGGCAAACATGCTCAGCTGCCCGGGCGCCAGCGCCAGCCACTGCTCGCCGCTGGTAAGCGGTTCGGTGGCGACCACCACCATGCGGTCATCGAGGTGGTTGTGGCGGTTGAAATCGATCTGCAGGTCGCAGTCGAGCAGGCGGGCCTGGGCGAACGGGTACTGGCGGATGACGTAGTGCAGGCGCGTCGAGCAGTGCGCCAGCAGGATGTCGCCGTTCGAGAGGATGAAATTAAAGGTGCCGTGGCGGGCGATGGCGCCGGCGATGGTGGCGACGGCGTCGAACAGGGCGCTGCGCCCCGGCTGCGTGGCAAAGCGCGTGGCCAGCGCGCCCATCAGGTGGCAGAAGGCGCGCTCGCTGTCGGTCTGTCCCACCGGCGTGTAGGCGCCGGTGCTGGGGGGCGCGAAGTCGACCAGGTTGCCATTGTGCGCGAACGACCAGGTGCGGCCCCACAGCTCGCGGGTAAACGGGTGGCTGTTGGCCAGCGAGATGGCGCCCTGGGTGGCTTTGCGGATGTGCGCCACCACGTTGCGCGCCCGCAGGCGGCTTTCCTTGAAGGCCTGCACCAGCGGCGAGTCGCTCGAGGCACGCTGGTCGATGATCAGGTGGCAGCTTTCGGCGCCGTGAAAGGCGATGCCCCAGCCGTCACTGTGTTCGGCGGTGCGCCCGCCCCGCTCGGCAAAGCCGGCAAAGCTGAAATCGAGGCCGGCCGGTTTACTGCTGTTCATTCCCAAGAGTTGACACATCTGCACATCCGGTGAATTCGATGCCTGAGCTTATCCGCTGCGGGTGCGGGCGCGAACGAAGGTTTCCAAGTATCGATATGTGGATCGCTTCGTTGGACGGCGGGGGCGGCGGCCGTAGACTGCATTTCTTTACATTCGCGGCAAGCTATCCCATGGCATTTCCCGCTCTGAACGACTACCTGGCGCGCCTTGGCGATGCCCCTTCGGCCAGTGCGTCGGTCTGGCGCAGCGCCGATGGCCGCGTCCACGAGCAATTTTTCAATTGCACCCTGACCAGCGCCTTCCAGCCCATCCATGCGCTCGGTGCCGACGGTGCCGCGCCGGCCGCCCTCGAGGCCCTGGCGCGGGGGGCGTCCGGGCACGATGCCGGCTTGTCGCTGTGGCGCATGCTCGACCATGCCGCCAGCGACGACCAATCGGTGGAACTGGACCGGCTGTGCCGCATGCTGCATGCCATTAATTTCTTTCGGCAGGCCGAGGCCGGCGACGGCGACCTGTATTTAAGCGTGCATGACCGCCTGCTCAGCGCCGTCAGCAGCAATCACGGCTACGCCTTCCGCCGCATTCTCGCGGCGCTGGGCTTGCCCGCCGAGCGCATCGTGCTGCAACTGCCGGCGGTGGGCGCGGCCAGTCGCTGGCTGGCCAATTATGTTGCCGACAATTACAGGCGCAATGGCTTTCGGCTGGCCTTCAACGCCGCCAGCATCGCCGATGCGATGGACGCCATCGGCCAGTTCCAGCCCCACGCCGTGAAGATCGATGCGCGCGTGCTGCGCGACGGCGCCGCCTTGCCCGCCTTGCTCGAACTGGCGCAAGGGGCGGGCGTCACGGTGATCGTCAAGCGGCTCGACAGCGCTGCCGGGCGCGCCCTGATCGAGCGCGCCGCCGCGCACAGTGGCGCCACGGCCTGGGCCCAGGGCTACCTGATGGACACGCCGCGCGCGGCCTTGTCCGCCTTGCGCCAGGGGCCGCTGCCGGCCGCGCCGCCGACCCGGACCGCGCGCGGCGACGAGGTCGGGCAGGGCGCTTGACAGCGCCGGCGATTTTTCGGCTACGATATGCTTTTAGGCAACAGGATGCAATCCATGGCAGACCACCCCCACCGGGCCAATCACGAGCTCACGATGACGGTGCTGATGACCCCCGACATGGCCAATTTTTCCGGCAACGTGCACGGCGGCACCATCCTCAAGTTTCTCGACAGCGTGGCCTACGCCTGCGCCAGCCGCTATTCGGGCCGCTATGTTGTCACCCTGTCGGTCGACGAGGTGATGTTTCTGCAGCCGATACACGTCGGTGAACTGGTCACCTTCCTCGCCTCGGTCAATTACACGGGCACCAGTTCGATGGAAATCGGCATCCGCGTGAACGCCGAAAACATCCAGCAGCGCACCGTGCGGCATGCCAACAGCTGCTATTTCACGATGGTTGCCGTCGACGAGGACCGCAAGCCCCAGCGTGTGCCCGTGCTGGTGCCCGAGACGGACGAGCAGCGCGCGCGCTTTCGCAAGGCCGAACTGCGCAAGCGCTCGCGCCAGGAACTGCACGGCCGCTCTCCGAACTGATGCGCGTGGCAGGGGGGCGCCGGCGCGCCGGCCCTTGCCGCACCGGGCCAGCGGTGATCAGTGAAAATCAGTGAAAATCAGTGAAAATCAGCGGCTGGCGGGCGGCGCCGGCGCGCCGCAGTAGCGCTCGACGTAGTCCTGGTGGCCCGGTAGCTGCGCCACGGTGCGCTCGACGCCGCCGCGGATGTTGTCGAGGAACGCGCGCAGTTCCTCGTCGCCCATCAGGTCGGCGCTGGGATGGTGCTGGCGCGGGTGGATGCCCTGGCCCAGCATGACCTGGATCCACGAATTTTCGGCGAACAGTTCATTGGGCGCGCGGAACACCCGGCCGCTGTCGGCGAACAGGTCGATGCGCTGGCGCAGCGAGGGCGGCAGGTCCAGGCTGGCGCAGGCGCGCCAGAACGGCGTGTCGCGCCGCTCGGTGACGTGGTAGTGCAGGATGATGAAATCGCGGATATGTTCGATCTCGGCGGCCGTCTGGCGGTTGTATTCGTCGATATCGGTCTGAAAAATGCCATCGGTGGGGAACATCTGCATCAGGCGCACGATGCCGCGCTGGATCAGGTGGATGCTGGTCGACTCGATCGGCTCAAGAAAGCCGCTGGCCAGCCCCAGCGCGACGCAGTTGCCGGCCCAGGTGCGCGCGCGCTGGCCGGGCTTGAAGCGGATCACGCGCGGGGTGGTCAGCACGGCGCCGCCGATATTGGCCATCAGGGTCGCTTCGGCGGCGGCGTCGTCGACGTAGGTGCTGGCGAACACGATGCCGTTGCCGACCCGCTCCTGCAAGGGGATCTGCCACTGCCAGCCGGCGCCGTGGGCGATCGAGCGCGTGTAGGGCACGGCGGGGCGGGTGGCCGCCGTCTGCACGGCGATGGCGCTGTCGGCGAACAGCCAGTGCGACCAGTCCTGGTAGGGCTGGCCCATGGCCTGGCCGATCAGCAGGGCGCGAAAACCCGTGCAGTCGATGAACAGGTCCGCTTCGATGCTGCTGACCGAGTCCAGCTGCAGCGCGGTGATGTCGCCGCTGGCCGGGTCGCGCCGGACGGCGTCGATCTTCGCCTCGACGCGCCTGACGCCGTAGCCTTCGGCGAACTTGCGCAGGAACCTGGCGTAGCGCGAGGCGTCGAGGTGGTAGGCATAGTTCATGCCGTTCTTGGGCAGGTGGGCGAAGCGGTTCAGCTGCGCCGCCTTCAGTTCCAGGCAGTAGTCGCCGTAGGCGCCGGCCAGTTCGCGCTCGCGCCCCTTGTGCCAGAAATGCTGGAAGCCGGCGGTCCAGTGATCGACCCCGGTCATGCCGAACGAGTGGATGTAGTCGGCGCCGACGGCGCGCCAGTTCTCGAAGCTGATGCCCAGCTTGAAGGTGGCCTGGGTGGCGGCCATGAACTCCTGCTCGTTGATCTCGAGCAGGCTGTGGAAATTGAGCAGGGTGGGAATGGTTGCCTCGCCCACGCCCACCGTGCCGATCTCGTCGGACTCGATCAGGGTGATGTCGAGGCGCTGGCCCAGTACTTTCGAGATGGCGGCGGCGGCCATCCAGCCGGCGGTGCCGCCGCCGGCGATGACGACGCGCCGGACCGGCCGTGGTGGAATGCTGCTGCGATCGATCGTCATGCGGTCTCCTTGCACCGTTTTTTACGGTGGTATTGTTATCAGTTTAATTGTTATCGGTTTAATTTTTTCAGCAGCTGCGCGCGCAGCACGCGGGTGGCGTCGTCGTCCAGTGGCGCCAGGATGCCGCGCGCGGATGCGGCGATGTGGGCGACGCCGGCCTCGTCGGCCTCGAACACGTAGTGGCGGAACTGCGCCTGCCAGGCGGCCCGCTGTTCGGGCGGCAGGCCGCGGATCGTCATCATCGCCAGCAGCAGCGCGCTGGTGGGGGTGTCGACGTAATCGGGCACGCCGCGCCACCAGTAATTGACCAGCACATTGAAGGGCTCGAGCGCTTCGACGTGGTGCCACCACATGCTGGGAATGAAGATGGCGTCGCCGGGCCCCAGTTCGGCCACCTGGGCGTGTTCGAGCGCGCGCGCGAAGCGGGGATGGCGCGCCAGGTCGGGCCGGCGAAAATCGACCAGGCTGATGGCCTGGCCGGCCGGGGTGAAGTCGAGCGGACCCACGTACAGGTTGTCCAGCTGCCCGGGCGGGAACACGGTGAAGCGGCGGCGCCCGGCCGCCACGCAGGCGATATTGTCGGGCACGTCGTAATGGGCGGCGATGCGGGTGCGGTTGCCGATCCAGATGCTGGCGAGCGCGTCGCGCCCGCCCAGGTCGATGTCGTTGAGCGCGCGCAGCCCCGGCAGGCAGGTGTCGACCGTGGTCGAGCCCACGTAGATGGCCGGTGCCGGATCGCTGGCGGCGTGCTTGTCGAGTTCATCGAGCACCTGGTCGAGGCGCACCCGCAAGGGCGCAAAATTAAAGCCCGACAGATCCTCGTTGTAAAAGAAGCGGCCGTCGATGGCGGGCGCGCCCAGCATGGCGGTGACGGTGGCGTCGCGGTAGAAGCGGCGCAGGTAGGCGCTGGCCTGGCCGGCCCGCGCCGCCGCCACCAGCGGCCACTGGCGCACCAGGCCGCGCAGCAGCAGCGGTTCGCTTGAACTGAGCCAGGCCTCGTCGAGCGCGTCGGCGGCAATCTCGCGCATCGGCCTAGGCGATGCTGGCATGGGCGCGGTTTTTGGCGTTTTTGCGCTCGATCAGGCCGCGCAGCTTCGACAGCGAAGCGAGCGCCATGAAGATCGCCTGCAGGTAGCCGGCCCGGTGCAGTTCGCCCAGTACGCTCGCCTCGAGCGCGCCCAGGCGCTCTTCGTGGATGGCATAGAAGCCGGCCAGCCGGCCTTCGCTGCCGTCGTCGAGTTCGATGTCGAGCACGAACGATTCGAGCAGGTCCAGCGCCAGCAGCGCGTCCATGAACAGGGGCGTGGCCTGCAAACCCTGGTGCAGCGTCAGCAGGGTGGAATTGACCTGTTCGAGGAAGTCGGTGGTGCCGCCGTGCGGCAGGAACACCGCTTCGCCGTCCTCGTTCGAGCAGCGCGGGCTGTCCAGGTCGACGTGCACCAGCAGCGTCTCGCCATCGACGCCGATCAGGAAGGGCTGGCGCGCCACCGCCAGCGGGATCACGGGGGCATCCCAGCCGCCGTTGGCGAGGAACAGGTTTTCACCTTCCACGAAGCCGAACAGGGCGACCGGCTCGAAATGGGTGCCGTCGTCCGATTTTCGGAACACGATCGGGTAGCAGGCCTGCAGGTCGCGGAACTCGGCGGGGAAGGTGGGTGCGAACATCTGCCGCTCGGCCAGCGCGGCGGCGTGGCCGGTGCGGATGCGCAGGTGCTTGTGGTCGACGTTGTTGAGCAGGACGGGCTTGGACATCGTGGTGCTTTCGGTGAAATGGTCAGATGGAGGGCAGGCCGTGGCGGGCGATGTGCGCCAGCAGCGTGCGGTTGTCGGGCAGCGCCGGCAGCATGCGCTCGGCCAGCGTGGCCGCTTCGCGGAAGTACTGTTCGGCCACGCCGGCATGGTCGGCGCCGCGCGCGCGCGCCTGGCCGTCGAAGCCCATGCCATACAGGATGTACTGGTAACTGGCGGCGGGGAACACTTCGCCGGTGCGGGGAAAGTCGCTGCGCGCGGGCGCCCGGTGGCGCCACAGCTGCAGCAGCTCGGCCAGGCGCTCGGGGATGCTGGCGCTGTCGCGGTGGTCGCGCCAGAAGTCGCTGTCGGTGCGCCGGCTGAGCACATAATGGAGCTTGAGGAACTCGATCACCCGCTCCCAGGAATAGGTAAAGCGCTCGTTGAAGCGGCGCCCGACGATGTCCATGGTGGCGCGCTCGAACGGCAGGTCGTCGCTGATGGCGATCGCCGCCATCTCCACCAGCGCCAGCGCGGACGCCTCGAGCGGCTCGATGAAGCCGCCCGCCAGGCCGACGGCGACGCAGTTACGGTGCCAGAAGCGCTCGCGGTAGCCGGGCGTGAAACTGATCTTGCGCGGGGTGGCGATATCGCGTTCGCCGATGTAGGCGCGTAGGGCTGCCTCGGCCTGGGCGTCGTCGCAGTGGGCGCTCGAATACACGTGGCCGACGCCGCGCCGGCTGGGCAGGCCGATGTCCCAGATCCAGCCGCCCGCCTGCGCCGTCGCCGTGGTCTGCGAGGCGATCGGCGCATCCGGCTGCGGGTAGGGCACCTGCACGGCCAGCGCGCGGTCGTTGAACAGGATGTGCGCCTGTTCGCGCAGCGGCACCTGGTAGTGCCGCCCCAGCAGCAGCGACTGCATGCCGCTGCAGTCGATGTACAGGTCGCCGGCCAGGTCGCCGTGGGCGGCCGTGCGCAGCGAGGCGATGTCGCCGTTCTCGGCGCTGTTGATGGCCACCACGTGGTCGAGCAGGTGGCGCACCCCCAGCTTTTCCACGCAGTGGGCTTTCAGGAAGGCGCCGAACTTGCCGGCGTCGAGGTGGTAGCCGTAATTGGCCACCGCCGCGAACTGCGGGGTGCTGGCCTGCTTGGGCGCGCGCCCGTGGGCGCACAGGCGCGGCTGAAAACTGACGGTGTCGGCGAAGGGGCGGGCGCCGACACCCTGGTGGCGCTGCCAGTGCGCCACCAGGTCGGTTTCGCCGAAGCCCTGCGGCAGCACGAAGGGGTGATAGTAATGGTCGTCCCCCTGGCCGGTTAGCCAGCCGTCGAAGCGCGAGCCCTGCTTGAAGGCGGCGTCGCAGCAGCGCAGGAAATCGCTCTCCTGCACGCCGATGCGGCGCAAGGTGTCGCGCATCGACGGCCAGCTGCCTTCGCCGACGCCGATCGGGGCGACGTCGGGCGACTCGATCAGCGTCACCTGCACGGCGCCGGCATGATCGGCGGCGATCACGCCGGCGCTGAGCCAGCCGGCCGAACCGCCGCCGACGATGACGATCTGTCTCAAATTCGATGGTTCCATAATTGCGTAAAAGGAAACGAAAGTCTAACCGAAAACGGCCGCTGTGAATCAGCGGCCGCGTTCGTACAGTTTATGCTGCCAGCATCAGAACTTGTAGCGGGCGCCCACCATGTAACGGGGCCCCGACTGGGTGGCGTACAGCACCTCGGTCTTGGTGCGGCCGTGCACGCGCGAGGTTTCGTTGGTCAGGTTGATGGCCTCGACCTGGAAACTGAGCTTGTCGGTGTAGGCATAGGTGACCGACAGGTCAAGCTGGCCATAGGCCTCGGTGTACTGGGGATTCGGGCCGTAGCTGTCGAAGTTCGACGAGAGGAACTCGCCGCGCCAGTTGTAGGCCGCGCGCGCGGTCCACTTGGCGTTCTCGAAGATGCCGATCAGGTTGGCTGAATTGGACAGTCCCAGCAGGGCAAACTGCTCGCCCTGCGAGGCGTTGTCGTACTTCAGGCCCGAATGCACCCAGGTGTAGTTGGCCTGGACGCCGAAACCGCTGTTGCCGAACATGTGCTGCAGATTGACTTCGGCGCCGTGCAGGCTGGCGTCCTTCTGGTTGGCGAAGGAGTTGATCTTGAAGTTGGCGATCGGGTCGCCCGGCTGGCCGACGATATTGCCGGTGGCGTTGCCCGCATCATCGTCCTTGCCGCGCGTCACGCCGGGGGCGGTCGGGTGGTTGCGGAAGATGAAGTTGCGGATGCAGACGGCATCGCTGCCGCAGCCGCTGGCCGACGCTTCGTTCCACAGCGCGCCGCCGACGGGCGTGTGCAGGTTGAACGGCTGGGCCGTCACGGTCGACTGGCCGGCGTAGTCCTTCAGGTCCTTGTGGAACAGGCCCAGCGAAGCGAAGCTCGCTTTGCCGAAGTACCATTCGAGCGAGACGTCGAGGTTCTTCGACTTGACCGGCTTGAGGGCCGGATTGCCCTGCGAGCCGGAGCCGCCGTTCACACGGGCGAGCTGGTCGAGCGTCTGGCCGCCCTGGATCTGGTCGTAGCGGGGACGGCCGATGGTTTCGCCGTAGCTGGCGCGCAGTTTCAGGTCCTTGCGCAGGTCGATGTCGAAGTCCAGGCTGGGCAGCACATTGTGGTAGCTGCCACCGAGGTTGGTAAACAGCGGGTTGCCGAAGGCCACCGAGAATTCATTGGCCGAGACCATGGTGATGCTCGTCGCGCTGGGCACCAGGGCGGCCGACGATACATCGGTTTTCTCGTAGCGCACGCCGATCCCCGTGTGCATCGGCATGGCGGTGTCCCAGTCGGTGTTGAACTGGAAGTAGCCGCTTTTCGATTTTTCGCCCGTGCGGCGGTCGGTGTCGAAGGTCGATTTCGGCGTGTACAGGGCGGGCAGGCCGGACGCGGTGGCGGCCAGCTGGCGTACCTGGGCAAAATTAAAGGTGTAGAACTGGTTGAACAGTTTCGGGTTGTTGCTGCCGTCGATCTGGTCGAAATACTGGCGGATCGTGTCGGCGTGCCAGACACTGCTCGGGTAGTCAGCCGGGCTGGTGGCGCCGCCCCAGGTGTCGCGCTGCTGGTTGGAGAAGGCCGAACGGTTGTCGACCTTGGTGGCGGCCAGGCCGAAGTTCAGCTGCGACGATTCGCGCACTTTCCAGCGCGCGCTGACCTGGGCCTGCTCGACCTCGCCCTTCATGTACGCATTCTGGAACGACGAACCGGTGACCTGCTGGCGCGCCTTGACGAAGTCGGCGCCTTCGATCGACAGCACGGGGAAGTCCTGGGTGAAGTCGGCGCTGGTGGTGCCGCGCGAGAAGCTGGCCGTGCCCAGCGTGTTGGACGAGCCGAACGGGCTGTCCGCCTTCGATTCGGCGACCGATTTGTGGGCGTCGAATTCGAGTTTCAGGTCCGGCGTCGCTTTCCACGCCAGGTTGATGCCCAGCGCATTGTTCTGCGTCTTGGTGGCGAAGTCGGCGCCGCCCATGGCGATGTCGCTATTGGCTGGATTGATGATCTCCGTGTAGACCAGGGGACCGGAGACGGGGCCCTTGCTCCACGAACTGGTCGAGGGGCCGAAATTGAACCAGGCCGAGATGTCGTTGCGCTTGGTCTGGATCTTGTTTTCCGAGTAGCTGTAGTCCAGCGTGGTGACGAATTCCTTGACGGGGGCGAACTGCAAGGTCAACTGGCCGTTGGTGCGCTGGCGCTTGATGCCGGTCATGCTGTAGTTCAGATTTTGCGGGACCGAATAGACGTCATTCGGGCCGGGACGGTTGGTGATGCCAGCCGAGCCGTAAGGGCCGGGCGTGCCCGGCTGGGCGATCGTGCCCCAGTTGTTCTCGTCGCCCTTGAACGGGCCGTGCCAGCCGCTCGAGACGGAGGCCTGGTTGTAGCCGGAATTGCGCTCCTGGTAGCTGCCGGAGACGGCGATGCCGAAGCGGCCGTCGGCCGAGGTATTGCTGTAAATGCCAGAAATTTCCGGCGTCGTCGATTTGCTGGCCTTGACATCGCCCGGCAGATTGTTGTTCGAGGTGTCGCTCACCGCTTTCACGCCCACGCTCGAGAGCAGGCCCGGGCGCTCGAGCGGGCGCGCGGTCATGACGTTGAGGGTGGCGCCGACACCGCCGGTGGGCGAATCGGCGCGGCTGGTCTTGTACACCTGGATCTGCGAAATCGCTTCCGAGGCGACATTGGCGAAGTCGAACGAGCGGCCGTTCAGGTCGCCCAGGTTGGAGGTGGCCATCTGGCGGCCATTGAACAGCACCATGTTGAAGTCGGGGCCGATGCCGCGCACGGTGACCTTCTGGCCTTCGCCGTTGACGCGGTCGATCGACACGCCGGAAATGCGCTGGAGCGCTTCGGCCAGGTTGGTGTCGGGGAACTTGCCGATGTCTTCGGCGACGATGCCATCGACGATGCCGTCGGCATTGCGCTTGAGGTTCAGCGACGACAGCAAGCTGCTGCGCAAGCCGCTGACCACCACGGTCTGCAGTTCGCCGCTAACGGGGGTGGTCTGGGCGCCCGTGCTCTGGGCGTGGGTCAGGCCTGGGGTAAACAGGGCCGCGCAGGCACTGGCTACCGCAAGGCTGAGTAAAGTCTGCTTTGCCTTTGGATGTTGCATCTTGTCTCCTGAATGATGAATGCCGGCATGCTCGTTGGTGATCCTGGCTGCCGGTTCTGCTGTTACCCGAAATTATCTTACTGCCTGCTTCGCCTCGCTTTCTTTGGAATGGAAACGTTTCCATCCAAGGTTTCGTGAATATTAAGTATCTTGAAAAAGATTGTCAATCGATTATTGGGACTGCGATGATGCGGCGGGCTGTTTTGGCGGGGAAGCAACAGTGGCGGCCGCCCGTGCCGGCGCCTGGAACACCCGCACGTAGTCTATTTCCAGTTGCTGGGGCAGGCTGGCATCGTCGACCGCGCCACCGAGGTCGCCGCCGATGGCCAGGTTCAGCAGCAGGTACTGGGGGCTGGCGAACGGCCACTGGCGGTAGTCGCCGTCGCCGCCCTTGCGCAGGCTGTTGTAGGGGCGGCCGTCGACGCCGATGACGAGCTGGTCGGGCGTCCACAGCAGCTGGTAATTGTGAAAGGCGTGGCAGGCATCGTCGACGCGGATGGCCTTGCTGTTGGGGGTGTTCATGGGCCAGTTCTGCGCGCCCGTGTAGATGCTGCCGAGAATCTCGCCGCGCTTGTTGCCCACGTGTTCCATGATGTCGATTTCGCCGTCGCCAGGCCAGCTGCCGCGGCTGCCCAGCATCCAGATGGCCGGCCAGGTGCCGCCGCCGCACGGCAGCCGGGCGCGCACCTCGAAAAAGCCGGTGGTCCAGCTGGCCAGGCCGCGCGTGAACAGGCGGGCCGACGAGTAGGGCTGGCCGCCATGGTCGGGCAAGTCCGCCAGAGCTTCCTTGCGGGCGGTGATGATCAGCTTGCCGCCGGCCACCCGGCTGTTTTCCAGCCGTGCTCGCGCATAGTACTGGCGCTCGTGGTTGAACCAGCCCTGGCGGTTGAACGCCGTGTCGTAGTCCCAGCGGGTGGGGTCGGGCAGGCCGTCGGTGTCGAACTCGTCGGACCACACCAGTTGCCAGCCGGCCGGCACGGCCAGCGGCACCGTCAGCGGGGCAGGCGTGTTGGCCGCCAGCGCGGTGGCCGCCAGCGCGGTGGCCAGCCATGCACTGAGCATGACTGCCGTGGTGGTGCTGCCGAACATCGTCGTCCGCATGGTTGGAAACCTTTCCAATTTGATTGGGCCGAATATAGCACCGAACTATTTTTGAAGTCAATTTGCAGTGCCGCATGGGAGTGCTGCGTTGGCGGGCGCCAGGGGAGGGCGCCAGAGGGGATGCCCGTGGATAAAATATTTTTTGAAACTGTTGCGTTTTCAACAGTCCAGACGATCCGGGTCGGCTCGCGTTGGGTGGGCGCGCCCCGATCCATGGCACAGTACGCTAGCAAGCGTTGACAGGCATTTTGGCCCGGTGCTATAGTCGGGCCGGAAAAATGGGAACGTTTCCATTTTTCACACACAAAATCAGAGCGGACCCCAGGTCCGCCATACAGGAGACGGGATGAATCCCATTCGCATGAGCGCGCTGTCCATGGCTGTGGCGCTGGCCCTGGCGCTGGCCGGCGCCGCGCACGCCGCCGCGCCGGTGGCGGTCGGCGCCGGCCCCACCGCCGAAGTGATCCACTGGTGGACCTCGGGCGGCGAATCGAGCGCCGTCATGCAGGTGGCGCAGGCCTACCGCGCCGCCGGCGGCAGCTGGATCGACACCGCCATCGCCGGCGGCGACCAGTCGCGCGCCGTCACCATCAATCGCATCGTCGGCGGCAATCCGCCCACGGCGGCCCAGTTCAACACCTCCAAGCAGTTCCTCGACGTGATCGAGCAGGGCATGCTCAACAACGTCGACGACGTCGCCGCCCGCGAAGGCTGGGAGCAGATGCTGCCGGCGCCCATCGTCAACGTGATCAAGGTCAAGGGCCACTGGTACGCGGTGCCCCTGAACATTCACATGCAGACCTGGATCTGGTATTCGCAGGCGGCGTTCAGGCAGGCCGGCATCGCCCGCGAGCCGGCCACCATGGACGAGCTGTTCGCCGCCCTCGACAAATTGAAAGCGGCCGGCCTGGTGCCGCTGGCGCACGGCGGCCAGGCCTGGCAGGAAACCGTGCTGTTCTCGGCCATCCTGGCCAATATGGGCGGGCGCGAACTGTACCTGGCGGTGATGCGCGAGCGCGACCCGAAGGCCATCAGTTCGGACGCCTTCAAAAAAGTGCTGCTGGCGTTCAAGCGCATGCAAGGCTACACCGATGCCGGCGCACCGGGGCGCAACTGGAACGACGCCACCGCCATGCTCATTCGCGGCAAGGCCGGCGTGCAGATCATGGGCGACTGGGTCAAGGGCGAGTTCACCGCCGCGCGCCAGGTGGCCGGCAAGGACTACGGCTGCATCGCCGGGCTGGGGCCGGCGGTGCCTTACCTGATCCAGGGCGATGTGTTCGTGTTCCCGAAAACGAGCAACCCGAACGCCGTCAAGGCGCAAAAACTGCTCGCCAGCGTGGTGGTGGCGCCCGCCACCCAGCTCGCCTTCAGCCAGCTCAAGGGCTCGATCCCCGTGCGCATGGATGTCGACACCGCTAAACTCGACGCCTGCGCCCAGAAGGGCATGGCAGTCATGCGCGACAAATCGCGCCAGGTCGGCGTCTCCGAGGTGTACCTCACGCCCGACCAGAACGGCGCCATCCAGGATGTACTGACGGCCTACTGGAACACCGCCATGCCGGTCGAGAAAGCGCAAAAGAACTTTGCCGCAGCCCTCAAGAACGGCTGAGCGCGCCATGCCCCGCTCCGGCCCCGCTGCTTCCGCTCCCGCGCCCGTCGCCGCCAGGCGCGCGCGCGCGCCGAGCGCGCTCGCCTCCTACGCTGCGCTGCTGCCGATGGCGCTGACGGTGCTGGTGGCCTACCTGGGCAGCGTGCTGTGGACGCTGCGCACCTCGCTGACCAATTCGCGTACCTTCGCCTCCGACCAGTTCATCGGCCTGGCCCAGTACGAGCGCCTGTTCGACAACGAGCGCTGGCTGCTGTCGCTGCACAACCTGGCCTTCTACGGCGTGCTGTTCATCGTCGCCTGCCTGGTGCTGGGCACCCTGCTGGCGATCTTCATCGACCAGCACGTGACGGGCGAGGGCGTGCTGCGCACGATTTTCCTGTACCCGTACGCGATGAGTTTTGTCGCCACCGGCCTGGTCTGGCAGTGGCTGCTCGCGCCCGGCCTGGGCATCGAGCAACTGTTCCTCATGCTGGGCCTGGACGGCGTGCGCTTCGACTGGATCGTCGACCAGGACCTGGTGATCTACACCGTCGTCATCGCCGGCGTGTGGCAGGCCGCCGGGCTGGTCATGGCGCTGCTGCTGGCCGGCCTGCGAGGCGTCGACCCGGAAATCTGGCAGGCGGCCCGGCTAGACGGTATTCCCGCCTGGCGCGTCTACCTGTCGATCGTGCTGCCCATGCTGGGCCCCAGCTTTGCCACCGTGCTGCTGCTGCTCTCGACCGCCGTCGTCAAGCTGTACGACGCGGTGGTGGCGATGACCCAGGGCGGCCCTGGCATCGCCAGCGAGGTGCCCGCCAAGTTCATCATGGACCACCTGTTCCTGCGCTCGAACATCGGCCTGGCCTCGGCGGCGGCGATGGTGCTGCTGGCGCCCGTGCTGGCGATCCTGGTGCCGTATGCGTATGGCCGCAGCCGTAGTCGTGGCCGCGCATCATGAGGGCGTCCGCCACCGGCCGCATCGGCCGCATCGGCATCTACCTGTTCCTGCTGGGCGCGGCGCTGTTTTTCCTGCTGCCCCTGTACGTGATGCTCGTCACCTCCGTCAAGAGCATGGACGAGATCCGCGCCGGCGGCGTGTTCGCGCTGCCCCTGTCCGTCACGTTCGAGCCGTGGCGGCTGGCCTGGAGCGAAGTGTGCACGGGCGCCTCCTGCGAAGGCGTGCGCGCCGGTTTCTGGAATTCGGTGGCGATCGCCGTGCCGGCCACGCTGCTGCCGATCGCGCTGGGCGCCGTCAACGGCTACGCGCTGTCGTTCTGGAAGCCGAAAGGGGCCGGCGTGCTGTTCGCGCTGCTGCTGGCCGGTGCCTTCATTCCCGTCCAGGTGATGCTCTACCCGATGGTGCGCATGATGGCGGCGATCGGCGTGTTCGGCTCGCTGCCGGCCATCGTGCTGGTGCACACGGTGTTCGGCCTGCCCCTGATGACGCTGTTGTTTCGCAATTACTATGCGGGCGTGCCCCATGAACTGTTCCAGGCGGCGCGCATCGACGGCGGCGGCTTCTGGCGCATCTTCCTGCAGGTGATGCTGCCGATGTCGACGCCGATCATCGTCGTCGCCGCCATCATGCAGGTCACCGGCGTGTGGAACGACTATATTCTCGGGCTGGTGTTCGCCGGGCGCGACAACCTGCCGATGACGGTGCAGCTCAATAACGTCATCAACACCACCACCGGCACCCGCCTCTATAACGTCAACATGGCCGCCACCATCCTCACCGCGCTGGTGCCGCTGGCCGTGTATTTTCTGTCCGGCCGCTGGTTCGTGCGCGGTATCGCCGCCGGCGCTGTCAAAGGGTAATGATGTCCAACGTCGTCTTGCGCAATCTGTCGATCACCCTGGGCGGCAACGCCGTCATCCGCGGCCTCGACCTCGAGATCCACGCGGGCGAGTTCCTGGTCCTGCTGGGCCCTTCCGGCTGCGGCAAGTCGACCCTGCTGCACAGCATCGCCGGCTTGAACGAGATCAGCGGCGGCAGCATCGCCATCGGCGGGCGCGACATGACCGGCGTCGCCCCCAGCGAGCGCGGCATCGGCATGGTGTTCCAGTCGTACGCGCTGTATCCCACCATGACGGTGGAAAAGAACATGAGCTTCGGCGCCCGCATCGCCGGCCTGCCGAAGGCGCAGATCGCCGCGCGGGTGGCGCGCGTGGCGGCCATGCTGCAGCTCGACCAGCTGCTGGAGCGCAAGCCGGGCCAGCTGTCGGGCGGCCAGCGCCAGCGCGTGGCGATCGGCCGCGCGCTGGTGCGCGAGGCGGCCGTGCTGCTGTTCGACGAGCCCCTGTCGAACCTGGACGCCAAGCTGCGCGCCGAACTGCGGCGCGAACTCAAACTGCTGCACCTGCGCCTGGGCGCGACCATGATCTACGTCACCCACGACCAGGTCGAAGCGATGACGCTGGCCACCCGCATCGTCGTCATGCGCGACGGCCAGGTGCAGCAGGTGGGCAGCCCGGCCGACGTCTACGAGCGCCCGGCCAACCTGTTCGTCGCCGGTTTTCTGGGCGCGCCGGCGATCAATGTCGTGCACGGCGAGGTGGGCGACGACGCGGTGTTTCGCGCCGGCGCGCTGCAGGTCACACTGCGCCAGGCGCTGCCGGGGCGGGCGGTGCTGGGGGTGCGGCCCGAGCACATCCGCATCGACGCCGCCGGCGCGCTGGCCGGCACGGTGGCGCTGGTCGAACCGATGGGCAATCACCAGGTGGTGTGGATCGACTGCGCCGGTCAGCAGCTTTCTTGCATCGTTCAGGAGCGCCGCCAGTTCGTGCCCGGCGAGGCGCTTGCCTTCGATATCGATGGCGCGCGCGTGTCGCTGTTCGATCCGGACAGCGGAAAGGCCTTATCATATGCGGTTGAACAATTGCAGCGCGCCTGACGGCGACGCTTGATCGGATTATTTGTGGCCACTATCAAGGATGTAGCCCGCCTGGCGGGTGTGGGGCTGGGCACCGCCTCGCGCGTTGTCAGCGGCAAGGGATCGGTGTCGCCGGCGACGCTGGAAAAGGTGCGCAAGGCCATCGAGGAACTCGGGTTCCGGCCCTCGCACGCGGCCCGCTCGCTGTTATCTGGCAGCAGCCAGATGGTCGGCGTGTATATCCCGGTCCTGTCCGGCACCTTCTACACGCCGATCCTGCAGATCATCGACACGGAACTGCGCGCGGCCGGCCTGCACATGGTGGTGGCCTTTGGCGTGGGGCTGGGCGACGAACGGCGCCAGGCCATCGACGGCATCGAGTTCCTGATGGAGCGCGGCTGCGACGGCCTGATCGTCATGACCAGCGCGCTGCAGGACGAAGACGTGGCCGCGCTGGGCGTCAAGCAGCGCGACATGATCGTGCTCAATCACAGTTTCGCCAGCATCGCCGAGCAGTGCTTCACGGTCGACCATCACCTGGGCGGGCGCCGCGCCGCCCGCGCCTTGCTCGACTTTAAACACCGCGACATCGCCGTCATCGCCGGGCCTTCGCGGCTGGCCGACAGCGTCGCCCGGGTCGAAGGCTTCATGGCCGAACTGACCGAGAACGGCATCGACACGGCCGGCATGTGGGTCGCCGAGAGCGACTTCTCGCCGGCCGGCGGCTGGAACGCGGCCAAGGAACTGGTCGAGTCGGGCAAGCAGGTCAGCGCGCTGTTTTGCGCCAACGACGAGATGGCGGTGGGCGCGCTCAGCTACTTCCAGGAAGCCGGCATCCGCGTGCCGCACGACCTGTCCGTGATCGGCTACGACGACACCCCCAGCGCCGAGTTTTCCGCGCCCCGCCTGACCTCCGTGCACATGCCGTGGCGCGAGATGACCCTGAACGGCGTCAACGCGCTGCTCAACCGCTGCTACGACCTCGAACGCCCGGTCGCGCGCAATTTTTCCGTGACGATGACGCTGCGCGCCTCGCTGGCCCAGGCGGCGCCGCGAAAGAGCGCATGAGGCTTTTTTTTGGTGCGACACTGGAAACCTTTCCAATTGTGTCTGCAATCTGTCAGAATTGACCATCCCTTTATTTCACGTCCACCCTTCGACGCCCATGACGACACCCTCTCTTGCCCCTTTCCACGCGCCGCGGCGCAGCGATTTCGCCAGCGACTTTTTATGGGGCAGCGCCACCTCCTCGTACCAGATCGAGGGCGCCGCCCGCGCGGACGGCCGCGTCGAATCGATCTGGGACCGCTTCGCCGCCACCCCCGGCCGGGTCGCCGACGGCGCCAGCGGGGAGGTCGCGTGCGACCACTACCACCGCTGGCCGGAAGACTTCGACCTGGCGCGCCAGATGGGCACGCGGGCCTACCGCTTTTCGATCGCCTGGCCGCGCATCTTCGGTGCCGATGGCGGCGCGCCCAACGAGGCGGGACTCGATTTTTATTCGCGCCTGGTCGACGGCATGCTCGAGCGGGGCCTCGAGCCCTGGGCCACCCTGTACCACTGGGACCTGCCGCAGGCGCTGCAGGAGCAGGGCGGCTGGAACGCGCGCGCCACTGTCGACGCCTATCTCGCCTTCGTCGATGCCGTCACGCGCCGCCTGGGCGACCGCGTCAAACACTGGATCACCCACAACGAGCCGTGGTGCACCGCCATCATCGGCAATTACGAAGGCCTGCACGCGCCCGGCCTGACCGACTTCAAGACCGCGCTGCAGGTGTGCCACCACGTGCTGCTCTCGCACGGGCGCGCGGTGCCTGTGATCCGCGCCAATGTTGCCGAGGCCCGCGTCGGCATCGCCCTGAGCCTGCACCCGCTGCGCGCGGCCAGCGCCAGCGCGGCCGACCAGGCGGCGCTGGCGCGCCACGACGGCCTGCGCTACCGCTGGTTCCTCGACCCCCTGTTCGGGCGCGGCTACCCGCAGGCGATCGTCGAGCCGGGCGACATGGAGGCGATCGCGGTGGCCACCGATTTCCTCGGCGTGAACTATTATTTTCCGGAGACGGTCGAACATGCGCCCGGCGACGGCCCCCTCGAAACGCGGGTCCAGCCCCCCGCGCCCGGCACCGCCATCACGGCGCTGGGCTGGCCGGTGGCGCCGCAGGGCCTGACCGAACTGCTGCTGCGCATCGAGGCCGACTACCACCCGGGCCCCATCTACATCACCGAAAACGGCTCCTGCTACGACGATGTGGTTGACGCCGACGGTGCCATCGACGACGTCGAACGGCGCGACTACCTGCAGCGCCACCTGGCCGCGCTGAAGGACGCCATCGCCGCCGGCGTGCCCGTCAAGGGATACTTCGCCTGGAGCCTGATCGACAATTTCGAATGGGCCGAGGGCTACCGGCGCCGTTTCGGCCTGGTCCACGTCGACTTCGCCACCCAGCAGCGGCGCCTCAAGGCGAGCGGCCGGTGGTATGGCCAGTTCCTGGCCGGGGCATGAGGCGGGGCGCGCTTTTCGGTTGACGGACACGGCCTTTGCGGGCAAAATTGGAATCGTTTCCAAAGGGCTCATCGAAGCGCGGGAAACGCGGCGTTTTCCTCCCATAATCATCAGTGAGACAAGCATGACAACTCAATTGCGTTCCCTGGTGGCCGCCTGTGCGCTGGCCTGTGCCAGCCTGGCGACCCAGCCTGCACTGGCAGGCGCCGACTGGCCGGCCGTTCACAGCAGCGTCGCCCGCGACGCCGCCCTCGAAGCGCGGGTGGCGGCCATCGTCGGCCAGATGACGCTGGCGCAGAAAATCGGCCAGATGACCCAGCCGGAAATCAAGAGCGCCTCGCCCGAGGACGTGCGCCGCTACTACCTCGGTTCCGTGCTCAATGGCGGCGGCAGCTGGCCCAACAACGACAAGCACGCCAGTGCGCGCGACTGGGTGGCGCTGGCGCAGCGCTACCACGAAGCCTCGATGGCGACGGGGCTGGCCACGCCGGTGCCGGTAATCTGGGGCATCGACGCCATCCACGGCAACAGCAACGTCTACGGCGCCACCCTGTACCCCCACAATATCGGCCTGGGCGCCGCCCGCGATCCGCAACTGGTGCGATCGATCGGCGCCGCCACCGCGCGCGCCGTGCGCGCCACCGGCATTGCCTGGGTGTTCGGTCCCACCATCGCGGTGGTGCGCGACGACCGCTGGGGCCGTACCTACGAGAGTTTTTCGGAAGACCCCGCGCTGGTGCGCAGCTACGCCGGGCCTTATGTGGCCGGCCTGCAGGGCCGCCTGGGCAGCGCCACCGGCGTGGTCGCCACGGCCAAGCATTTTATCGGCGACGGCGGCACTGACCAGGGCAAGGACCGCGGCGTCACCCTGGCCGACCAGGCCACGATGATTGCCGTGCACGGCGCCGGCTACGCGCCCGCGCTGGCGGCCGGCGCGCAAACCGTGATGGCCTCGTTCAATAGCTGGAACGATGTCGCCGGCGGCGTCGACTACGGCAAGATGCACGGCAGCCGCGCCTTGCTGACCGATGTGCTGAAAACGAAAATGGGTTTCGACGGCTTCGTGGTGAGCGACTGGAACGGCATCGGCGAAGTGCCCGGCTGCCGCGACGACAGCTGCGCCCAGGCGATCAACGCCGGCATCGACATGGTGATGGTGCCGGATGCCTGGAAAGCGTTCATCGCCAACACCATCGCCCAGGTCGAGCAGGGCGCCATCCCGCTGGCGCGCATCGACGACGCGGTGTCCCGCATCATTCGCGTCAAGCTGCGCGCGGGCCTGTTCGGGACGGCGCCGGCGGCCAACCGCCTCGCCGGCCGCCAGGACGCGCTGCAGGACCGGGCGCTGGCCCGGCGCGCCGTGCGCGAGTCGCTGGTGCTGCTGAAAAACGACAGCGTCGCCTTGCCGCTGGCCGCTGGCAAAAAAATCCTCGTGGTGGGCAAGAGCGCCAACAACCTGGCCAACCAGACCGGTGGCTGGTCGCTGACCTGGCAGGGCAACGACAACGTCAACGCCGACTTCCCCCACGCCGACACCATCCTGGCCGGCATCGTCGAAGCGGCCGGCGCCGCCAACGTGCGCTTCAGCGCCGACGCCAGCGATGTCCACGTGCGCGCCTTCGACGCCGTCATCGCCGTCATCGGCGAGCGCCCGTATGCCGAAGGCGACGGCGACATCGGCCCGGCCGGCACCTTGCGCCACAGCAGCCGCTATCCGGAAGACCTGGCGGTGCTGCGCGCGGTGGCCGGCAAGGGCCGCCCCGTGCTCACCGTGTTCGTGGCCGGCCGCTCCCTGTTCGTCAACGACCTGCTCAACCTGTCGGACGCCTTCGTCGCCGCCTGGCTGCCCGGCACCGAGGGCGGCGGCGTCGCCGACGTGCTGTTCGCCGGCCGCCGCCACGCGCCGTTTCGCGGCAAGCTCAGTTTCAGTTGGCCGAAGTCGAGCTGCCAGGTGGCGCTCAACGTGGGCGATACCGGCTACGCGCCCCTGTTCGCCTACGGCTATGGCCTGCGCGAGGGCCAGCGTTCGGCGCTGGGCCAGCTCGACGCCAGCCATGCGCCGGGCGGCTGCGGCGTCTCCAACAGCGTGCCGATCCACGGCCAGGCCGACCGCGCCAGCTTCCCCCTGTCGATCAGCGGCGGCGGCCAGCGCCGCGCACTGGGGGCGGACCTGAACGCCACCGTCAGCGTGCCTGGCCTCGTGGTGCAGACGGCGCAGATCAACACCCAGCAGGATGCGCGCCTGGCCAGCTGGAGCGGCGCCGCCAGTTTCGAAGCGCGCGGGGCGGCCCCGCTGGCGCTGGCGGCCACGGCGGCCACGGCGACGCGTGCCGTGCTGCGCTTTGACACCATCGTCAGCGTGGCGCCGGCCGGCGCCGTCACCATCGGCATGCAGTGCAGCACCGGCTGCGGCGCTCCGCTGCCCGCCACGGCGCTGTTTGCCGGCCTGGCCGGCAAGGGCAAGCAGACCGTGAAAATTCCCCTGTCCTGTTTCAAGGGGCTCGACCTGGCCGCCATCGACGTGCCGTTCGCGGTGGCGGCCGACGCGCCGTTCGCCGCCGCCTTCGCCAATATCGAGGTGATCACCGACGGCGCCAGCGCGGCCGACAGCGTGCGCTGCGAGGCGCTGCGATGACGGCGCCGAAGCTGCTGGCCGATATCGGCGGTACCAACGCCCGCTTCGCCCTGCAGGTGGGCGAGCGCTTCGAAGCGATCGACGTGCTCGCCTGCGCCGGGCACGCCACCCTGGCCGACGCCATCGACGCCTACCTGGCGCGGGCGGCGGCGCAGGGGCACGCGGTGGGCGCGATTGCCCACGCGGCCATTGCGATTGCCAATCCGGTCGAGGACGACCTGGTGCGCATGACCAACCACCACTGGAGTTTTTCGATCGCGCACCTGCGCGCCGAGCGCCGCCTTGCCACCCTGCTGGTGGTGAACGACTTCGCCGCGCTGGCGATGGCGCTGCCGTACCTGCGCGACGACCAGCGCGCCAGGATCGGCGGCAGCGGCGCCGGTGTTGCCGGCAAGCCGATCGGCCTGATCGGCCCCGGCACCGGCCTGGGCGTGTCCGGCGTGGTGCCGTGCGGCGCCGGCTGGACCGCGCTGGCGGGCGAGGGCGGTCACGCCAGCTTCGCTCCCAACAACGAGGACGAGCTGCGCATCCTGCAGGCGCTGTGGCAGGACTTCGGCCATGTCTCGGCCGAGCGCCTGCTCTCGGGCATGGGGCTTGAACTGATGCACCGGGTGCTGGCGGGCGAGCGCCTGGGCGCGGCCGACATCACCGCCCGCGCGCACAGCGGCGCCAGCCTGGCCTGTCTGCGCAGCGTGCAGTGCTTCTGCGGGGTGCTGGGCAGCGTGGCCGGCAATGTGGCCCTGACCCTGGGCGCCACTGGCGGCATGTATATCGGAGGTGGTATCGTACCGCGCCTGGGCGAATTGTTCGCCCGCTCGACGTTTCGCCAGCGCTTCGAGGACAAGGGTCGCCTGTCCGCCTACCTGGCGCGCATCCCGACCTATCTGATCACCGAGCAGTACCCGGCCCTGGTTGGCGTGGCCGCGATGCTCACGGCCAGCCTGGCCCACGACCACACACAGGAGTCACCATGCAATCCGCAGTAAAATCCGCAGCGCCCCAGCTCGATGCCGGCGAGCGCTCGCACGGCAGCGCCCTGGTCATCGTCACCATCCTGTTCTTCATGTGGGGCCTGCTGACGTCCCTGAACGACGTCCTGATCCCGCACCTCAAAGCCATCTACACGCTCACCTATCTGCAGGCGATGCTGGTGCAGTTCTGCTTTTTCGGGGCCTACTTCCTGGTGTCGATCCCGGCCGGCGCCCTGATCCGCCGGATCGGCTACCAGAAGGGTGCGGTGACGGGCCTGCTGATCGCCGCCGCCGGCTGCGCGCTGTTCTATCCCGCCTCGCAAAGCGGCTACGCGCTGTTCCTGTTCGCCTTTTTCGTGCTCGCCTCCGGCATCACGATTTTGCAGGTGGCGGCCAATCCCTACGTGACGGTGCTGGGCGCGGCGCGCACGGCCTCGTCGCGCCTGACGCTGACCCAGGCCTTCAATTCGCTGGGCACGGCGGTCGGCCCGTTCGTCGGCGGCATGCTGATCCTGTCGGCCGGCGCGCTCGCCGCCGACCAGCTGGCGGCGCTGCCGCTGGCCGAGCAGGCTGCCTACAAGGCGCGCGAAGTGGCCACCGTCCAGGGCCCCTACCTGGCGCTGGCGGCGGCGCTGGCCGTGCTGGCGCTGGCGTTCGCCGCCGCCCGCCTGCCCAGGATCGTCCATGACAGCGGCGCCGGCCAGGCCGACGCCCCCGGCAAGGGCGCGCTGGCGCACCGCCACCTGGTGTGGGGCGCGGCCGCCATCTTCCTGTACGTGGGTGGCGAAGTGAGCATCGGCAGCTTCCTGGTCAGCTTCCTGGGCGAGGGCAGCGTCGCCGCCATGCCGGCGGCCACCGCCGCCAAGTACGTCAGCCTGTACTGGCTGGGCGCGATGATCGGCCGCTTCATCGGCGTGTTCGTCATGCGCCACGTCAGCCCCGGCAAGACGCTCGCCTTCAACGCCTGCCTGGCGATCGCGCTGGTCGTCACCGCCATGGCGGCCAGCGGTCCGCTGGCCATGTGGGCCATCCTCGCGGTCGGCCTGTGCAATTCCATCATGTTCCCCACCATCTTCAGCATGGCCCTGCATGGCCTGGGCAAATACACGAGCCAGGGCTCGGGCATCCTGTGCATGGCCATCGTCGGCGGCGCGCTGGTGCCGTTCGCCCAGGGCCTGCTGGCCGATACCTTGGGCCTGAAAATCAGCTTCGTGGTGCCGGCCCTGTGCTACGGCTTCATCTTGCTGTTCGGCCTGAAGTTCTCGCGTCTGCACCAGAGCACGGTCAACCCATAAATACCTGCCAGGGGAATTGCCATGAACACCACCGAAGTCTTCCTGCTGGCGATGTTGCTGATCTTTTCGATTCCCTACCTGGTCTGGCGGCTTGGCCGCACCGACTACTGGGCGCCGCTGGTGGTGGTGCAGATCGTCTGCGGCATCGTGCTGGGGCCCGGGGTGCTGGGCCGCGCCTGTCCCGAGTACTACCAGTTCGTCTTCAACCCGGCCGTGGTCGGCGCCCTCAACGGCATCGCCTGGTGGGCGGTGATGCTGTTCGTGATGATCGCCGGCGTCGAGCTTGACCTGGGCAAGGCCTGGCAGCACCGCAAGGAAAGCGCCATCACCGCCTCGCTGGCGCTGGGCGTGCCGATGGCCGCCGGCAGCCTGGTGGGCCTGGGCCTGCTGGGCTACGCTGGCTGGATGGGACCGCAGGCGCAGTCGTGGCAGTTCGTGCTGGGGGTGGGCATGGCCTGCGCCGTCACCGCCCTGCCAATCCTGGTGCTGTTGATGGAAAAGCTGGCCATCCTGCGCCAGCCGATCGGCCAGCGCATCCTGCGCTACGCCAGCATCGACGACCTTGCCATCTGGGGCGTGCTGGCGCTGATCCTGCTCGACTGGGAGCGGGTCGGCCGCCAGCTGGGCTTTCTGCTCGCCTTCGGCATCGCCACCGTGCTGTACCGCCGCCTGATGGCGCGCCTGCCCGCGGCCGACCGCTGGTACGTGGCGCTGATCTGGCTGGCCGCCTGCAGTTTCGGCGCCGACTGGTCGGGCCTGCACTTCATGGTGGGCGCCTTCCTGGCCGGGGTGGTGATGGAGGCGGCCTGGTTCGAGCAAAGCACCATGGACCTGCTGCGCCACCACGTGCTGATGGTGCTGATGCCCGTGTTCTTCCTCAGCACGGGCTTGCGCACCAACTGGGCACTGGGCGGCGCGGCCGTGTTCGTCGCCGCCTTCGCGCTGCTGCTCGCCTCGTGCGGCGGCAAGCTGCTGGGCACCCACCTGGCGGGCAAGCTGCTGGGCTGGGCGCCGGGCGAGGCGGGCATCATCGGCTGGCTGCTGCAGACCAAGGCGCTCATCATGATCATCTTCGCCAACGTCCTGCTCGACAAGCAGATCATCAGCGCCGAGACCTTCACCGCGCTGCTGCTGATGGCGGTGCTGAGCACCATGCTGACGGTGCCGATGGTGTACCCGCGCCTGCACCGCATGGGCCAGACGGTGCTGCGCCGCGCCTGAAGGCGCACGCTTGCCGGGTCGTGGGCGCGCGTTGTTCATGAATAAGTAGTATGGTGTGAAGGGCATCGTCGTGTGGCAGCAAACTCGCTGGCCCACGTGCCTGAAGAATTCACCCAGGACTTTGCCATGCACAGCGACCTCGTTCCCCGGTCCGCCGCCGATCCGGCCCAGCTATTGCGCGAACAGCAGCAGGCAGCTGACAAAGCCGAACTCGTATCGCTGCGCGCCACGGTCGCCCGCCTGCTTGACGACGTCGGCCGCAGCGCGGCGGCGCCGCTCCATGGCGTGGCGCACACCGAGTTCCTGTCCATGCTGGCCCACGAGTTACGCAACCCGCTGCAATCGATGGCGATGGCCAGCCAGCTGCTGGCCTTCGGCGCCGGCAGCGATGCATCGGTGGCCCATGCCCATGGCGTACTCGAGCGTCAAATCGATCACATGTCGCGCCTGCTCGACGACCTGCTCGACGCCTCGCGCGTGGCGAGCGGAAAGCTGGTGCTGCAAATGGCGCCAGTCCGTCTGCGCGACGTCATTGCCGCCGCGGTTGAAACGAGCCAGTCGAGCGTGCACCTGCGCGGGCAGAACGTGCTGATCGACCTGCCCGATCAGGCAAGCGCCGTCACGGGCGACCTGGTCAGGCTGGCGCAGGTGTTTTCCAATTTGCTCACCAATGCCAGCCAGTTCTCCGACATCGGCCGCAGCATCGCCGTCACCGTGGTGTGCAACGATGGCCACGCCGACATCACCGTCACCGATCAGGGCAGCGGTATACCCGTCGAATTGCAACCGTTTGTTTTCGATATGTTTACCCAGGGCCAGCGCACCCTGGAGCGGGCGCCCGGTGGCCTGGGCCTGGGGCTGTCGCTGGTGCGGATGATCGTCAAGATGCATGGCGGCACGGCCACCGTGTTCAGCCAGGGCAGTGGCCTTGGCAGCAGTTTTACGGTTCGCCTGCCGCTGGCGCTGGCGGCATTGCCGGTGCCGGCTGCACCGGCCGCCACGGCGCCCCCTGCCAGCGCGCGCCGCATCCTGGTGATCGAGGACAATGTCGATGCCAATGAAATCTGGCGATGCTGCTCGAACTCGAGGGGCACCAGGTCCGCAGCAGTTTTGACGGCAGCGCCGGTTTGCGCATGGCCCTCGAGGGGCAGTTCGACGTCGTCCTGTGCGACCTCGGTCTGCCGGGGCTGACCGGTTTCGATGTGGTGGCCGCCCTCAAGGCTGCGCACGATGCGCCGCCGCTGGTCATTGCCACGACCGGCTACAGCGACGCGCGCCAGCGCGAGCTGGCCGACGCCGCCGGCTTTGACCACTTCCTGGTCAAGCCGCTCGACTTGTCAGTCTTGCTTCAGATCATCAGCGCTCAGGCGGCCAGCGGGATCGACACCGTGAATGTGACTTTTCCGGCGCAGTGAGAGTAGGCGATGGTGCCGCCGTGTTCGAACACGATGCGCTCGGCGATATACAGGCCCAGTCCCATGCCGCCGCGATTTCTCGCATTGTGCAGCGAGGCGGCCTTGAACGGCGCGTACAGGCTGCGGACCGTCAGCAGATCGAGGGCGTCGGCCACATTGCTGACCGCGAAGCGGGCGCAGCCGTCGGCCACTGACAGTCCGACATCGATGGCGCCGTTGCGTCCGCCGTGGCTGCGGGCGTTGCTGAGCAGGTTGGTGGCCACCTGGGCCAGCCGGTCCGGGTCGCCACTGACGCGGGCACCGCCGTCGTTCACCGTGAGGCGGTACTGCAGGTCGGGATAGCCCGTCATCGCCTCGTCGACGACATCGCCGAGCACCGCCGCCAGGTCGAGCGGGCGCATTTGCAAGCCCAGGCCGATACCCGTTTCGATCTTGCTCACGTCGAGTACCTGGCTGATGAGCCGGCTCATGCGGTTGCCGGAGGACTGAATCCGGATACCCATCGGCACCCCCGGTCCGCCCCTCTGCAAGACGGCCGCCGCCATCTGGATGGCGTGCAAGGGTTCGCGCAAGTCATGTCCGAGCATGGCCATCAGCTGGGCCCGGGCCAGGTCGGTTTCCGCCTGGCGCGCGATACTGGCGCGGTGCAGCTCTTCCTGCATCTGGCCGGCAATCGACAAATGCGTGCTCGACCAGCCTTCGGCGCGCCCGCGTACCGTTTCGCGCCACTCATCGAAGGAACCACGCGGGGTCAGGCGCGTTCCCAGCGGGCCCACCTGGAGAATTTTTTCCGGCTTGCCGGCCCAGCGGATCGATCCTTCCTGTTCAGGCCGCATTGCGATGATCCAGCCATCGGTGGGCGGATCGAAGCATATCGCCAACATGCCCGGCCAGCGCGCAATCTGCGCGCGCGCCGCCGCCGGCCAGTCGTCCACCTGCAGTCGCTCGAGCAGGCTGGCGGCGGCGTCGGGATGCGAGCGGGCGATCACGCTGGCGGTGGCGGCGTCGATATCGCCATGCACCAGGTGCCGGCCCGACTGGGTGATGATCAGGGCAGGGCAGTCGAGGGTGGCGCAAATGGCCGCCGCATGGGCGGCCACGCCATGCAATACGTCCTCGCCCGTGAGCAGCGACTGCAACAGGCTGGTGCGCATGGCGGCAGCCCGTTCGACCGTCTCGGCATGGTGCCTGGCCTCGAGCGTTTGCACGGTGGCGGCGAGCACCTGGGCGATGACGTCGGCGGTCATGCGAATCGCGTAGGGGACCCGGCGCGCGCGCATGTGGTGACAGGCGATCAGGCCCCACAGTTTGCCATCGACGATGATCGATACGCTCATCGAGGCGCTCACGCCCATGTTGCGCAGGTATTCGATGTGCACGGGCGAAACGCTGCGCAGCACGCAGTGGCTCATGTCGATGGCGGCGGCGCCCGGCCGGCCCAGCACCGGCACGGGCACCGCCTGCGCCGTGAGATCGGCGATCAGGCGCAGGGTATTCATCACGTACAGGCGGCGTGCCTGCGCCGGGATGTCGCTGGCCGGATAGCGCATGCCCAGCAGTGGCGCCAGGGTGTCGATGCGCGACTCGGCGATCACCTCGCCGCTGCCATCGCGGCCGAAGCGGTAGCCCATCACCCGATCGAAACCGGTGATCTCGCGGACCTGGTCGGTGGCCATCTGCAGCAGCGCCGTCATGCCGGTTTGACGCTTGAGCCGGTCAAGGGCGCCGTGGGCCTTGAGCGCGAACACGCCGACGGCGTCGAGCGAGACGTCGCGCAACTCGAATTCGGCGATCACGCGGCCGTGGTGGGCGTGCGCGACACAATCGAATTCCCGCCCGCCGATGACCACCGCCAGGGCCAGCGGCCCGCCCTCGCCGAGCGACAGGTCGAAGCACTGGCCGATGGTGGTGCGGATGGCGTCGGGCAGAGCGATCGCGTGCAGCGCCATGCCCAGTTCGACCTCGATGCCCAGCAAGGGCATCAGGTTGGCGCTCCACGCTTCGAGCCGGGCGCCGTCGTCAAATACCAGCATGGCCCCGTGCGGCTGGATGGTGCCCGGCACGTGGATGGGCTCATCGGCGCAGTTGTCCAGGCTCAGTGGTCCATCCGGATCGACGGGGGCGCCGCCATGGGCTGAAACGGGCTCACTGCTGTAGGTCACTGGCGCTTTCGTTCTCGTGCATGGCGGTGAAAATTGGCGGTGAAAATTGGCGGTGAAAACCGTGGCGTACCGCGCGATGGCGGATTACGAAGGGGGAGGCGAGCGTGCAGCGACGAACGCACAAGGTGGGGAGAAGCGGTGCTGATCCGGCCGTTGGCACCGAAAAATGATCTTAGCACAATGGTGTCGACCATTTGACGTGAATGTCACGTGGCATCAATCAGTCCATCTATGGCGCGTTTTACAGAGCCCTGATTGATTGCTTTTGCATATGGCTGACGCCATGCCGATGTGGCAAGCGTCGCATTTTCGGCCGCGCTTTGATGTTGAACCTATAATATTACGTTGCCTAGAGGCAACAATCCACCGCAATGTATATCCGCTAAACGTAAATTTTGTAAAAATTATTTTCAGCGAGTGGCACATTCGCGGTGCCCAGTTCCCGCATCCAGCCTGCCCGCACCTGACATTCCCAATCCCTGAAGCGCCGCCAGCGCCCGACCGCCATTCCCCATGGACGGCCGTGCCCCCGTGCGCCTTGCCGCTTCGTTCAACCCAACCCCCTACGCCGATGAAAAATCACTACCACGTTCTGCCCTTCCTCCTGATCGCGGGCGCCGCCAGCGCCCAGGTGACGCCGGACGCGGGCGCGCTGCAGCAGCAGATCGACACCTCGCGCCAGAGCAGCTTGCCGAAGGCGGCGCCGCAGCAACTGGCGGCCACGCCGGCGCCGCTCGAGCGCCTGGCCGGCCCCACCGTCTCGGTCAGCGCCTTCCGCTTCGTGGGTAACAGCGTCATCACGCAGGCACAACTGGAAGCGCTGCTGCGGCCGTATCTGAACCGGCCGCTCAGCTTTGCCGAACTGCAGGCGGCCGCCCAGGCCGTCAGCGGGGCCTACCGCGAAGCGGGCTGGATCGCCCGCGCCTACCTGCCGCGCCAGGAAATCGACAGCGGCGTGGTGACCATCCAGATCGTCGAGGCGCTGTTCGGCGGCGTGCGCACCGACGGCGCCGGCCGCATCGATCCGCGCCAGGCGGTGGCCATCGTCGAACGGGCGCAGCGCGTCGGCGGCCTGCTCAATGCCGACGCCCTCGACCGCGCCATCCTGCTCGTCGACGACTTGCCGGGCGTGGGCGCCAGCGGCAACCTGGCGGTCGGCGCGCGCGAGGGCGAAACGCTGCTGGCCTTGCGCCTGACTGGCGAAACGCTGCTCGTCGGCGACGCCGCCCTCGACAACACCGGCTCGCGCTCGACGGGCGCCATCCGCGCCAGCGTGAACCTGGCCGTCAACAGCCCCCTGCGCCTGGGCGACGCCGGCGCCATCAACCTGATCCACACCGACGGCAGCGACTACCTGCGCGGCGCTTACACGCTGGCCCTGGGCAGCGCCGGCTGGCGCGCGGGCGTGAACGCGTCCACCTTGCGCTACCGCCTGGTGGCCGACGAATTTGCCGCGCTGCGCGCGCGCGGCAGCGCCGACAGCGCCGGCGTCGACGCGAGCTACCCGCTGCTGCGCTCGCGCCTGGCGAATATTTTTCTGCAATTAAATGGCGACAGCAAGCGCTACGACAACCAGGCCAACGGCGCCGTCAGCAGCCACTACCGGCTCGACAGCCTGGGCGTCGGTCTGAACGGCAACCGCTACGATGAATTCGGCGGCGGCGGCGCCACCAGCGCCAACCTGGCGCTGGTACGCGGCGACGTCAAGCTGGGCGGCTCGCCCAACCAGGCCAGCGATGCCGCCAGCACCCGCAGCGGCGGCCGCTTCGGCAAGCTGCGCTTTGGTTTGTCTCGCCAGCAGGCCCTGTCGGAAAGCTTCAGCGCAGCCGCGTCGCTGGCGGGCCAGTACGCCAGCAAGAACCTCGATTCGTCCGAAAAATTCTACCTGGGCGGCCTGTACGGCGTGCGCGCCTACCCGGCCAGCGAGGCGGGCGGCAGCAAGGGCGTGTTGCTCAACCTGGAACTGCGCGCGCGCCTGCCGGGCGCCGTCAGCCTGGCCGGCTTCTACGACCACGGCCACGTCACCGTCAACCGCGACAACAATTTCGCCGGTGCCGCCCAGGTCAACGGTTACGCGCTCAAGGGCGCCGGCCTGGCTCTGGCCTGGACCGCGCCATTCAAGGTCAGCCTGAAGGCGGTGTGGGCGCGCCGCATCGGCAGCAATCCCAGTCCCAACCTGAACGGCAGCGACCAGGACGGCTCGCTGCGCAGGGACCGCTTCTGGCTGCAGGCCAGCGTGCCGTTCTGAGCCACCCGCATCCGTTACAACAAATTTATAAAAATTACCGAGGAATCACCATGAGCGGACACGCCACCATCAATCGTTTATACCGTCTTGTCTGGAGCGACACCCTGGGCGCCTGGGTCGCCGTGGCGGAAACCACGCGCGGGCGCGGCAAGCGCAGCGGACGGGGCAAGTTGATGGCGGCACTGTTCGCCGGCGTGGCCGCCGGCAGCCTGGCGCAGGCGGCGGCGCCGCCCGTCACCGCGCTGCCCACGGGCGGCCAGGTGGTGGCCGGCACGGTGGCGATCGGTCAGCAGGACGCCACCATGACGGTGACCCAGGCCAGCGCCCGCGGCGCCATCGACTGGCAAACCTTCAACGTGGGCGCCGCCGCCCGCGTCAATTTTGTGCAGCCCTCGGCCAGCGCGGTGACCCTGAACCGGGTGCTCGACACCCAGGCCAGCCAGATCCACGGCCGCATCAGCGCCAACGGCCAGGTGTTTCTCAGCAATCCCAACGGCGTCTATTTCAGCCCCACCGCCTCGGCCGACGTGGGCGCGCTGGTGGCCACCACCCATGGCATCGACAACGCCGCCTTCATGGCCGGCGGCGTCACTTTCGAGCGGCGCGGCGCCACCGGCAGCGTCATCAACGATGGGCAGTTGACGGCCGGCATCGGTGGCTACATCGCCCTGCTGGCGCCCGCGGTGCGCAACAACGGAGTGGTGCTGGCGCAAGCGGGCACGGTGGCGCTGGCCAGCGGCGAAGCGATCAGCCTGCAATTTGACGCCCGCCAGTCGCTGGTGGGCGTGCTGGCCACGCCCATGCAGATCGATGCGCTGGTCGAGAACGGCAATGCCATCCGCGCGCCGGGCGGGATGATCGTCATGTCGGCGCAGGCGGCCCGGCAGTTGCAGGACGGCGTGGTGCGCAACAGCGGCACGCTGGAAGCGGGCAGCCTGACCAGCCGGGGCGGCAAGATCGTGCTCGACAGCGCCGGCCTGGTCGACAACAGCGGCGCCATCGATGCCTCCGGCGCCGGTGGCGGCGCCATCGCCATCAGCGGCGAGCGCATGCTCAGCACCGGCGCCCTGCGCGCCGACGGCGGCGCCGGCCTCATCGCCACCCGCCTGCGCGCGGGCCTGGTGGAAACCACCTCGGCGCTCGTTTCCGCCAACGGCGGCGGCGGCGTCATCGGCGTCGATGCCGGCGCCGGCACCCTGTATTCATCGGGCACCTACCAGGCCGACGGCCGCGGTGCCGGGCAGTCGGGCGGCAGCGTGGTGCTGGCCGGCGACAATATCTCGCTGATGGGCGCGACCGTCAGCGCCAGCGGCAGCGCCGGCGGCGGCACCATCCTCGTCGGCGGCGACTACCAGGGCGCCAGCGCCAGCGTGGGCGGCGCCGTCGTCGCCAATGCCAGCCAGACCCGGGTGGGGCAGGGCGTGACCCTCAAGGCCGACGCCCTCGACGCCGGCAAGGGCGGCAAGGTGGTGGTGTGGTCGGAACAGAACACCGTGTTCGGCGGCGCCATCAGCGCCACCGGCGGCGCCACCGGCGGCGACGGCGGCGTGATGGAAGTGTCCGGCAAGCAGACCTTGCACTTTGGCGGCACGGCCGACGCCCACGCCGTCCGTGGCGTGGCCGGCAGCCTGCTGCTGGACCCGAAAGATATCTATATCGACGCCGACCTGACCGGCCAGCTCGAGCTGCGCGACCCCCATTCCAGCGCCGGCGGCACCTTCGGCGCCACCAGCACGGCCCTGAGCAGCATCAGCGGCGGCGTCGCCAGCGCCACCGGTTACCTCGTCGTCACCAATCCGACCGACGACCTGGGCGCCAGTTCCGCTGGCGCCGCCTACCTGTTTCGCCAGAGCGACCAGGCCCTGATCTCCACCTTGTACGGCAGCAACGCCAACGACCGCGTGGGCAGCAGCGGCACCATCAGTCTGACCAACGGCAATTTTGTCGTGTCCAGCCCCAACTGGGGCACGGGGCGCGGCGCGGTCACGTTTGGCAATGGCAGCACCGGCTGGGGCGGCACCCCCACCGTGGTATCGTCCAGCAACAGCCTGGTCGGTACGCTCACCAGCCACACCAACACCGCCAACGCCACCACCAGTGACAGTGTCGGCGCCAACGCCACCACGGTCCTGCCGAACGGGAATTACCTGGTGGGCAGCGCTTCCTGGGGCGACATGCGCGGCGCGCTGACCTTGGGCAACGGCAGCACGGGCACCAGCGGCGTCATTTCGAGCAGCAACAGCCTGGTGGGCAGCACCGCGTCGTCGTCGCTGTCGACCGATGGCTACAAGCAGTACAAAGCGGGCGACGTGGTGGGGAGCAGTATTAGTGTGCTGCCCAATGGCAATTTTGTGATGCTCACGCCGGCCTGGAACAAGGGCGTCGGCGCCGTCACCTTCGGCACCGCGACCTCGGCACCGACCGGTGTGCTGGGCGCGACCACCAGCCTGATCGGCAATACCGCCCGCTACGACAATACGGGCGAGGGCAGCGGCACCGACAAGGTCGGCACCTATCGCCAGGCCCTGTCCGGCTCCACCTTCCTTGTCTACGAGGCCAGTTTTAACGGCTACGCCGGCGCGCTGACCTATTTCGACGACGTCAACCCGGTTGTCGGCCTGCTGTCCGCCAGCAACAGCCTGGTTGGCGGCGCCGGCGACGCGCTGTCCTCGGCGGGCATCACCCTACTCGGCAGTAACAACGCCTACCTGATCAGGAGCCCCTCGTGGAGCAGCGGGCGCGGCGCCGTCACCTGGGTTCCTTACGGCACCGACGTCAAGACGGTGAGCGTGGGCGCCAGCCTGGCGGGCGGCACCGCCAGTGACGCCATCGGCAGCGGCGCCGTCACCTTGCTGGCCAACAACGACTACGTTGTCACCAGTCCGAATTTCAATGGCGCGCGGGGCGCCTCGACGCTGGTCGACGGCACCACCGGCAAGGCCAAGGCGGACCAGTCGACGGTGGTGAGCAGCGTCAACAGCCTGGTGGGTAGCCAGGCCAATGACCGGGTCGGCGCCGATGGCATTGTCGCCCTCAAGGGCAATGGCAATTACGTCACCCTCAGTCCCTACTGGGCCAATGGCAGCAATACCAGCGCCGGCGCGGTGACCTGGAGCAGCGGCACCAGCCCGACCGTCGGCGCCGTTTCCGCCAGCAACAGCCTGGTGGGCAGCAACACGGGCGACCGCATCGGCTCCTTCCAGTACAATTATTATGGTTACAACAACCCCGCCGTGATATCGGCGGAAGGATCATCGGTCACGGCGCTGAGCAACGGTAACTACGTCGTCGCCAGCCCCATGTTCAATAGCACCCGGGGCGCGGCCACCTGGGTCAACGGCAGCACCGGCGCCACCGTCAACGGCGGCCACACCATCGCCGCCGGCAACAGCCTGATGGGCGCCAACACGGGCGATTTCGTGGGCGGCTTCGTCACCTATGCCGATGTCCTCATCAATTCCGTTAACAATACCTACGGCCACTACGATGCCGTCGCCAATGGCGTCACCGCGCTCGCCGGTGGCAATTACGTCACCTCGAGCAGTTACTGGCGCAACGGTGCGGCCCTGCGCGCGGGCGCCGTCAGCTGGAGCGACGGCGCCGGGGCGCCGCTGGTGGGCGCCATCAGCAGCGCCAACAGCCTGGTCGGCACGGTGCTCGACGACCGCGTCGGCGCCGGCCCCGGCAATGGCAACGGCTTGCAATTGCTCACCGGCGCCTACGACAGCGCCGGCAATCAGACCTACACCGGCAACTATGTTGTCAGCAGCGCCTCGTGGAACGGCGCTTACACCGATGGCGGCGCCGTCACCTGGGGCAGTGGCGTGGCGGCGCTGACGGGCACGCCCACCAGCGCCAACAGCGTGCTGGGCGTGCGCAACGGCGACGTCGCCACCTGGAGCGTGTTGCCACTGCCCGTGACGGGCAACTACCTGATCCAGAATCGCCTGTGGGACAACGGCGCCATCACCGGGGCTGGCGCACTGAGCCTGGTCAATGGCAGCACGGGCCGGCTCAGCGACTACGCGGCGCAGGGCAACCGCAACCTCGTCTCGGCCGCCAACAGCCTGGTCGGCACGCACCTCGACGACGGGGTCGGCAACTACGTCGACTACCTGTACACCTACGATGCTGTCACCAACACCTATCCCTACACGGGCAATTACCTGCTGATCAGTTCCGGGTGGGACAACGGCGCCAACACCGATGCGGGCGCGATCAGCTGGGGCAGCGGCACGACGGGTGTGAGCGGCGCGATCAGCAGCGCCAACAGCATCACCGGGGTCAAGACGGATGACCACGTGGGCTATGTGTACGCCTTGCTCTACAACGGCAATTACGTGGTCGGCAACTCGCACCTTGACGTCAACGGCGTGAGCAACGCGGGCGGCGCCAGCTGGGTCGACGGCAGCACGGGCCGCCTGAGCGACTACGCCGCCCGCGGCAACCAGAACCTGATGTCGGCGGCCAATGCGATGGTGGGCAGCCACACGGACGACCAGGTGGGTAGCGCAGTGACCCTGAGCAACTACTACGGCTACGGCCCCCTCAACAACCAGTCCGATACGGGGTATTTCATTATCTCCGACCAGTGGAATTGCACCGCTGGCGCCTTCACCTACATCGATGCGGCCCACAGCGGCAGCGCCATTGGCGGCGTGGTCGGCGCTGGCAACAGCGTGCTGGGCAACCCGAACGGTTCCCTGTACGGGGGCCTCACCTCCGGCGCCGTCATGACGACCGTGGGCGACACCGCGCTGGTCACTTATACGGGCGCCGGCGGCCATGTGCTGCTGGCGACGACGGCCATGCCGACGGCGCCTTCGATGAGCGTGCCCAACGCCACCGGCTTCGCCGACGCCGACAGCGCCAGCCAGATCATGGCGCCCGATTACATCGCCGGCGTGCTGCGCACCGGCACCAACCTGACCTTGCAGGCGAATAACGACATCTACGTGAAAAGCGCCATCGACGCCAGCGGCGGCGTTGCCGGCGGCGCGCTGACCATGCGCGCCGGCCGCAGCATCGCCGTGATGGGCGACATCATCACGGGCAACCGCGACCTGACGCTGGTGGCCAATGACAGCGTCGCCAACGGCGTGCACAACGCCTACCGCGGCGCCGGCGTGGCCACCATCAGCATGGGCGACAAGCTGGTCGGCGGCGCCGCCATCATCGATGCCGGCACCGGCACGGTGTCGATCACGCTGGCCGCCGGCAGTGACAAGACCTACGCCAATGCCGGTTCGGTCGGCATCAACAGCATCAGTGGCGGCACCATCAAGGTCGTCAACCAGGGCAATGGCCTGGGCACCGACCTGCCGGACCTGCTGGCCAACTGCTGCGGCTACAACCTGGGCTACCGCGCCGCCGGCGCCGACCTCGTCCTGAACGCCGGCGCCGTGCTGCGCGCCAGCGACAGCGGCAGCGCCGTGACGCTGGCCGCCAGCGATAAATTCATCAACAGCAGCGGCAATGCGGGCGGCACCATCGTCACCAGTGACCCGGGCGCGCGCTGGCTCGTGTATGCGGCGGCGTCCGGCACCAGCGTGTTCGGCAACCTCGACAGCGCCAATACCGCCGTCTGGAACGCCAGTTACACGGGCGCCCCCGTCACCCAGGCGGGCAACCGCTACCTGTTCAAGTACCAGCCCACCGTGACGGTGGGCACGCAAAACGCCAGCAAGACCTACGGCGACGACGTCAGCACCAGCCTGGCGGCCAGCGTGGTGTCGCTGTCGGGCGCGCAGGCGGCGGTGGCGGGCGCCTACCTGGGCGACAGTCTCGTCAGCGCCATTTCCGGCACCGTGCTCGCCACCTCGAGCGGCGCCGCCGCCACCGCCAGCGCCGCCGGTTCGCCGTACAGCATCACCGTCGATCTCTCTGGTGTGAGCGGCAACAATGGCTACGCCGTCGCCTTGGGCAGCAACACGCCGCGCACCCTGACGGTGGCCAAGAAGGCACTGACCGTCACCGCCACCGATGCCACCAAGACCTATGACGGCCTGGCCTACAGCGGCGGCAACGGCGTCACCGTCAACGGCCTGGTGAACAGCGAAACGGCCAGCGTACTGGGCGGCACGCTCGCCTATGGCGGCAGCGCGCAGGGCGCCATCAATGTGGGCACCTACACCATCACGGCCAGCGGCTACAGTTCGGCGAACTACACCTTCGCCTACGTGGGCGGGCAGTTGCTGGTCAACCCCCGTCCGCTGACGGTGGTGACGGCCAATCTGACCGGGCTGATCGGCAAGGTCTACGACGGCGGCACCGTTGCCACCCTGAACAGCAGCAATTTCAACTTGAGCGGTTTTATCAATGGCGACGGCGCCAGCGTCACCCAGACGGTGGGCACCTACGCCAGCCGCAACGTGGGCACGAGCAGCGTCAGCGCTACCTTGTCGGGCAGTAATTTCGTCGCCAACAATGGCACCGTGCTCAGTAATTACACCCTGCCCACCAGCGCCAGCGGCAGCGGCACCATCACCGCCAAAAGCGTGACGCTGACGGCGCCCACCGTGAGCAAGACCTATGACGGTGGCCTCGGCTACGTCACCACGGCGGGCAATCTGACCAGCCTGAGCGCAGCCCTGGTCGGTGGTGACACGGTCAGCGCCGCCACGCTGGCCTTTACGGACAAGAATGCCGGCAGCGGCAACCGCAGCGTCTCTCTCAACAGCGCCACCGTCAATGATGGCAACAACGGCGCCAACTACACGGTCAGCTACGCCGGCAACAGTGTCAGCACCATCACGCCACGCACTTTGACGGTGTCGGCCACGGGCGTGAACCGCGTGTACGACGCCGGCACGAACGCGAGCGTCACGCTCAGCGACGACCGCATCGTCGGCGACAGCTTGAGTGTGAGCAATACCAGCGCCAGTTTCGCCAACAAGAATGCGGGGCTGGCCAAGGCGATCAGCGTCGTCGGCATCGCCAAGGCGGGCACCGACAGTGCCAACTACGTGCTGGCCAGCACCACGGCCAGCACCACGGCCGACATCGCCCGCGCCCAGTTGGCGCTGGGCGGCGTCAGCGCCGTCAACCGCGCCTACGATACGGGTTTGAGCGTGGCGCTGAGCGGCAACCCCACCGTCAATGCGCTCGGCGGCGATGTGGTTGTCGTCGGCGGCAGCGCCAGCGGCACCGTGCACGACAAGAACGTCGGCCTGAGCAAGGCCGTTACCGTGGCCGGTTACACGATCACGGACACCAATTACACCTTGGTGCAGCCAAGTGCGGTAACGGTCGACATCGTCCCCGCCGTGCTGGCGCTGGGCGGCCTGTCCGTCAGCGCCAGCAAGACCTATGACGCCAGCCGTGTTGCCAGCCTCACCGGCAGCGCCGTCGTCAGCGGCCTCAATGGCGAAGTGGTCAGCGTGCTGGGCACCGGTTCGGGCCTGTTCGCCGACGCCAATGCGGGCAGCGGCAAGGCCGTCACCGTCGCCGGTTTGACTAGCAGCGACAGCAATTACGTGATCGGCCAGCAGGCGGGCCTGACGGGCACCATTGCCCAGGCCGCCCTGACGGTGGCCGTCAGCGGCGTGAATCGCGTCTACGATGGCGGCAGCAGCGCCAGTTTGAACAGCGCCAACTTCAATGTCGGCGGCCTGGTCGGCAGCGAGACCATTGGCGTCAGCCAGACCAGCGGCACCTTCGACAGCAAGAACGCGGGCGCGCGCAGCGTCAGCGCGATTCTTGCCGGCGGCGATTACGTCGCCGGCAATGGCGCGCTCTTGACTAATTACCTGCTGCCCACCAGCGCCAGCGGCAGCGCCACCATCACGGCCAAAAGCGTGACGCTGACGGCGCCGACGGTGAGCAAGGTCTATGACGGCGGCCTCGGCTACGTCACCACGGCGGACAATCTGACCAGCCTGAGCGCAGCGCTGGTCGGTGGCGACACCGTCAGCGCCGCCACGCTGGCCTTTACGGACAAGAACGCGGGCAGCGGCAACCGCGGCGTGTCACTCAACAGCGCCACCGTCAGCGACGGCAACAACGGCGCCAACTACGCCGTCAGCTACGCCGGCAACAGCGTGAGCACCATCACGCCCCGTACCCTGACGGTGTCGGCCACGGGCGTGAACCGCGTGTACGACGCCGGCACGAACGCGAGCGTCACGCTCGGCGACGACCGTGTCGTCGGCGACGTGCTCAGCCTGTCGAACACGGGCGCGAGCTTCGTCGACAAGAACGCGGGCCTGGCCAAGGCGATGACCGTCAGCGGCATCGGCAAGGCGGGCACGGACAGCGCCAACTACGTGCTCTCCAGCACCACGGCCAGCACCACGGCCGACATCGCCCGCGCGGCGCTGACGGTGACGGGGGTGGGCGCGGTGGCCCGTGCCTACGACAGCGGCCTTGGCGTGGCCCTGAGCGGCACGCCCGTCGTGCAGGCGCTGGGCAATGACGTCGTCACGGTGCAGGGCAGTGCCAGCGGCACCCTGGCCGACAAGAATGCCGGCGGCGCCAAGGCGCTGTCGGTGGCCGGCTACACCACGCTTGATAACAACTATTACCTGGTCCAGCCGCAGGGCTTGACGGTCGACATCACGCCGGCCGTGCTGGCGCTGGGCGGCCTGCAGGTGGCGGTGACCAAGACCTATGACGGAACCCGCCTTGCCAGCCTGAGCGGCAGCGCCGTCGTCAGCGGCATCAATGGCGAAGTGGTCAGCGTGCTCGGTACCGGTTCGGGCCTGTTCGCCGACGCCAATGCGGGCAGCGGCAAGGCCGTCACCGTCGCCGGTTTCACGAGCAGCGACAGCAATTACGTGATCGGCCAGCAGGCGGGCCTGACGGGCACCATCGCCAAGGCGGCCCTGACGGTGGCCGTCAATGGCGTGAGCCGTGTCTACGACGGCGGCAGCAGCGCCAGCCTGGTGTCTGGCAACTTCAGCGTCGGCGGCCTGGTCGGCAGCGAGACCATTGGCGTGAGCCAGACCAGCGGCACCTTCGACAGCAAGAACGCGGGCGCGCGCAGCGTCAGCGCCATTCTTGCCGGCGGCGATTTCGTCGCCGGTAACGGCGCGCTCTTGACTAATTACCTGCTGCCCACCAGCGCCAGCGGCAGCGCCACCATCACGGCCAAAAGCGTGACGCTGACGGCGCCGACGGTGAGCAAGGTCTATGACGGCGGCCTCGGCTACGTCACCACGGCGGGCAATCTGACCAGTCTCAGTGGCGCCCTGGTCGGTGGCGACAGCGTGACGGCGGCATCGCTGAGTTTTGCCGACAAGAATGCCGGCAGCGGCAACCGCAGCGTGTCTCTCAACAGCGCTACTGTCAACGACGGTAACAACGGTGCCAACTACCGCGTCACCCTGGCCGGCAACAGCGGCGCCAGCATCACGCCGCGCACCCTGGCGGTGTCGGCCACGGGCGTGAACCGCGTGTACGACGCCGGCACGAACGCGAGCGTCACGCTCGGCGACGACCGTGTCGTCGGCGACGTGCTCAGCCTGTCGAACACGGGCGCGCGCTTTGTCGACAAGAACGCCGGGCTGGCCAAGGCGATTATCGTCAGCGGCATCGGCAAGACGGGCATCGACAGCGCCAACTACGTGCTGGCCAGTACCACCACCAGCGCGACGGCCGACATCGCCCGCGCCGACCTGCTGCTGGGCGGCGTCAGCGCGGTGGCGCGCGCCTACAACGCCGGCACCGCCGTGACGATTGCCGGCACGCCCACCGTCACCCCACTGGGCAACGATGTGGTCGTCGTCGGCGGCAGCGCCGTCGGCACCCTGGCTGACAAGAACGCCGGCCTGAACAAGGCCGTCACGGTGGCCGGTTACACCATCAATGACGCCAACTACCGCTTGCTTGCCCCGGCCGGCGTGACGGTCACGATCGCCCCGGCGGTGCTGGCCCTGAACGGCTTGAGCGTGGCGGCCAGCAAGACCTACGACGGCAGCCGCAACGTGACACTGACGGGCAGCGCCAGCGTGACGGGCCTGAACGGCGAAGTGGTCAGCGTGCTCGGCAGCAGTGTCGGCCAGTTCGCCGACAAGAACGCCGGCAGCGGCAAGGCGATCATCGTCAGCGGCCTGCAGGCCAGCGACAGCAATTACAGCATCGGCCAGCAGGCCGGCCTGACCGGCACCATCGTCCCGGCCAGCCTGGCGATCAGCGGCGTCACCGCCAACGACAAGCTGTTCGACGGCAGCGTCGGCGCCAGCCTGTCGGGCAGCGCCCGCGTCAGCGCGCTGGGCGGCGACGCCGTCAGCGTGGCGGGCACGCCCGTCGCCCGCTTCGCCAGTGCCGAAGCCGGCATCGGCAAGGCCGTCACGGTCAGCGGCTACACCCTGGCCGGGGCGGACGCTGGCAACTACAGCGCCGTGCAGCCCGCCGGCCTGTTCGCCACCATCAATGCCGACGCCACCCTGGTGCCACCGCCGGTGGTGCTGGCAGCGCCCGTACTGCCGACGCCGCCGCTGACGGCGCGCATCGCCGACCCGGCGCCCGTGCTGGCGCCCGCACCGGCGGCGGCGCCGGGCGCCAGCGTGGTCACGGTGCTGACGACGACCGAAGCGCCAGTGGCCGTGGCGCCAGCGGGCAGCGGCACCAGCGGCACCAGCGGCGCCAGCATCCCCACCAGCGCCAGCGTGATCGCCGAACCGGGCGCCAGTACCAGCAACAGCGCCAGCACCAGCAGCAGCGTCGCCAGCCCCGTCCAGGGTAACGGCCTCATCGCCGGCGCCGGCACCAGCGTTGCCGCCAGCAGCGCCGCCAGCACCGGCGCCAGCAGCAGCGGCATCGTGGTCTCGCTGGTGCGCGAACCGCTGCGCCAGCAAAGTGGCATGGTGACGGTGTCGGTGCCGACCCTGCTCGTGCAGGCGGGGGCCGGTTTCAGCTTCCCCCTGCCGACGCGGCTGGTCGAAGCAGCGGCAGTGAGCCGTGTGCCCGTGCAGGCATCGACCGCCAGCGGCGCGGCCCTGCCGTCATGGCTGACCTTCGACAACGCCAGCAAGACCTTCACCGCCACCGCGGCGCCGGCCGGCAGCTTGCCGCTGCAGGTGCTGCTGACGATCGGCACGCAACGGGCGCTGATCATGATCAGCGAGAGCGGCCGCTAAGCGGGCTGGCGACCCCGCGCGTGCCCACCCACCCTGCGACGCTGCCGGCGTCGCAGGGTGGGTCATGACGGGGCGGCGGCAGGCGCCGACTGGCCAGCGCTGGTGCGTGCAAGGGCCGCCATGCCCGCCTTTTTCTCCGGGTAGCTAACTCCGAATGCGTATGAGGAATTTCTAAAAAGTAATTTCTATCGGCGTAGAATCAGTACGGACCTAATCATCACACAATCTCACAGGACGACCTGCAGCGCGCCATGTTTGCCCGTCGCGTGATGAACAAGCCAGTCATGCAGCTCAGCGTGACTCCCACTCACAGCAGGGCGCAGTCACGGTGCAGGGATGACAGCGTCAAACAAAATGCCGACAACGCCCAGCAGGCCAATCGCCTGGTGCTGGCCGCCTCGGATGTGGCCGTCGAGGGCGGCGAGGTGGTCGAGCGGGTGGTGGCGACGATGGGGGCGATCAAGGAAAGCGCGCGCAGGATTGCCGATATTATCGGCGTGATCGACAGCATCGCCTTCCAGACCAATATCCTCGCCCTCAATGCCGCCGTCGAGGCGGCGCGCGCCGGCGAACAGGGCCGCGGCTTTGCCGTGGTGGCATCGGAAGTGCGCCACCTGGCCCAGCGCTCGGCCGACGCCGCCAAGGAAATAAAAACACTGATCGGTGAGTCCGTCGACAAGGTCGAGGCGGGCAGCAAACTGGTCGACGGGGCCGGTGCGACGATGAAAGAAATCGTCACCTCGGTCAAGCAGGCCGCCGACATCATGGGCGAGATTGCGCTCGCCAGCCGCGAGCAGAGTTCCGGCATCGAGCAGGTCAAGCAGGCCATCGAGCACATGGACGAGGCCACCCAGCAAAATGCGGCACTGGTCGAAGAGTCGGCCGCCGCCGCGGCGAGCATGCAGGAACAGGCGGACAAGCTCGTACGCGAGGTCAGCGTGTTCAAGATGTCGGCCCAGGCCGGGCCGGCCGATCTGGCGCACGGCCTGCCGCCGGTGGCGCCAACGCTGCCAGCGAAGCGCCCGCTGCGAGGCTTGCTGCCTGCGTAAATCGTGGGCAGCGCGCCCGCGCGCCAGCCACGCGGTACGCGCTGGCGCGGCTGCCATGTAAAAACACCCGGCAAGGCCAGTGACGTTGCCGGGTGTTGTGCCGTTTGGCGCTTTGCTGCCGGAGACCGTCAGGCGCCGTCAGGCGCCGGCCCCATGCCGCCCGCGCCGCCCGGTCCCATGCCGCCGGGACCACCGGGACCACGCCCCATGCCCGGTCCCCGTTCGTGCCCGCCTTGCTCGGACGATCGTGGGGCGGGGCCGCCGAAGCGGTACGACAAGCCCACATACAGCAGGCGCCCGTCGAAGCGGCGCGTGCTGGTCTCGCGCAGGGTGGAGCTGTCGATGACGGTTTCCATCTTGTTGGTGTTGAACAGGTCGGTGACATTCGCCACCAGCGTCAGCTGGGGCGTCAGCACGTGGCGCACGCTCAGGTTCAAGGTGGCGTTGGGCGAGCGGTAGCCCTGGCCCGACAGCATCTTGCCCTGCATTTGCAAGGCCAGTTGCAGCTGGTTTGCGGCGTCGTACTGGTAGTTCAGGCGCGCCCGCCCGCTCAGGGAATTGGCGGTGCGGGTGCTGTACAGGCCCGTGCTGTCCTGCACCGTCTGCTGGTTGCGCGCCAGGTTGCCGTTGGCGTTGATGGTGAGGGCGGGGGTGAGCTTGCCGCTGACGGTAAATTCCATGCCGCCCGCGTGGCTGCCGTTGCCGTTGGCGCGGGTGGTCAGCAGCACATTGTCGTCGAGGAAGCGGCGGTAGTCGACGATGGCGTCGCTGTCACGCCGGAAATAGCCGCGCAGATTGGTTTCCAGGCCCGCCAGGCGGCTTTCGACGCCCAGTTCGACGGAATCGGTCTGGGTCGGCTTGAGGTTGGGGTTGCCGGAAAAGACATTGAACTCGTCGCGGTAGATCAGCGCCGGATTGAGGTCCATCGCATTGGGCCGGCGCAGGCGGTGCGCGTAGCTCAGGCGCACATTGGTGATGTCGCTCACTTTATAGGTGGCGAAAAAACTGGGCATCAGGTTCAGGTAGCTGTTGCTCGCCGTCGCGGCGCCGGCACGCTCGGTGATATCGAGATCGGTGTACTCGGCGCGCAGTCCGGCCAGCGCACCCCAGCGCTCGTTGATGCGGGTCTGCCAGGAACCGTACAGGACGGCCGTGTTTTCGACCAGCTCGTAGGCACTGCTGCGGCGCCCGTTGATGCGGCCGACGCCGGCAAAGATGTCGGTGTAGACGGTGTCGCTGTTGCTGCGATTGCTGGCCAGTTTATAGCCGAGCTTGGCCGAGCCGCCGCCCAGCGGACGCTCGTAGTCGCCCGTGAAATCGACGATGCGGTTGCCCATGTCGCTGTGCTGGCGCGCCTGGCTGTCGACGGTGCCGGGGCCGAACACGGCGTAGGTATTGGCGTAGGCGCTGTCGGCCACGTTGTGCGAGGTCGATACCCGCAGGTCGATTTTCACGGTCTCGCCGGGCAGGCTGCCCTTGTGGTCGTAGCGCGCGCCCCAGCCGGCGTTGCGGCTGTCGCCCTCGCGCGCGGTGACGCGCTGGTAGTCCGACAGCGGCACGCCGCCGGCGCCATCGGTGATGTAGCGGTCGCGTCCCTGCTGATCGTTGCTGCGGCCATTGAACGAGGCGCTGGCGCTGACGGTGTCATTGGCGCCCAGGTTGTAGTTGACGGTGCCGTTGACGCCGACCATGTCGTTCAGGCCGGCGCCGTGCGAGTGCTGGCTGCTGTGCAGCATGGCGCCCGTTGGCGGGTCGAGGCGGTCACGGCTGACGTCGGCGGTGGAATTGCGGCCGTCGTGGCGCACGTTGATGCCGCCCTGGTAGCCCCAGGCGCCCTCGTTGTAGGTGCCGGAGACGGCGCTGTTGTAGCGTCCCGCCGAACCGAGGTTGGCATTGGCCACACCGGCGCCGCCGGGGCGGCGGTTGCGCCGCATGACCAGGTTGAGGATGGGGCCGCCGCCCGCTTCGTTGCCGAACTGGGCGCCGGGATTGTTGATCACTTCGACGGACTCGATGTCATCGGCCGCCATCGCCTGCAGGCCGGCGCCGCGGTTATCTCCCTGCAGCATGGCCGAGGGCTTGCCGTCGACCAGGATCTGCACATTGCTGCTGCCGCGCAGGGTGACGGTGCCGTCCGGATCGACCGCCACCGAGGGCACGTTGTTCAAGGCGTCGGCGGCGCTGCCGTTGCTGCTCGAGACGTCCGAGCGCACATCGTAGACCTGGCGGTCGATGCGGTTGGTGGGGCGCTCGCCGGCCACGGTGACGGACGGCAGCACGGTGGCCGGGCGCGCCGCGGTTGCGCTCGTGGCCGGCGTGGCCGCGCCGGTGGTCTGGGCGAAGGCGTCGGCATGGAGCAGGGCGGCGCCGCTAAGGCAGAGGGTCAGAAATGAGTTGGACATGGATGGGCAAATGGTGGCGCTGGTGCGCGGATGGGTCTGGACGGACGAAGCGTAGCCTACGCCGGTCCGGTCGATCGCGCAGCTTTACCAAACTTTACACCAGCGTCGCTATTTGAACGCCTGAGAAACATTACGAAACATGCAGGCTGGTGCGCGCGGGCACGGGCCGCGTCAATACGGCCCGCCGCGCCGCCCGTTTTCTCCACCAGATCAGCACACCGGTCACGCTCAGCATCGCCACCACGAGGCCCATCAGGGAAATCAGGATGCGTCCCGGCAGCCCCAGGATGCGCCCCGAATGGAGGGGGAACTGGGCCTGCACGAAGATGTCGGCGACCGTGCCCTTCCACGGCTGGCGCTCGCCCAGCAGGCGCCCGGCGCCGTCGTAGTACAGGTAAGGGGGGCCGACGCCGCCGGCGCCGTGGTCGTCGCCCGGCTGGAAGAAGCTCACGCCATACACGCCGAATTCGGGCGAATAGAACACCGCCCCGGCCGGCGCCGGCCAGCCGCGCCGGGCCGCTTCGGCGCTGGCCGTTTGCACGATGGCGGGGTAGGCCACGGCCGGCTCGATGGGGTGATCGGCGTCGTGCGGCGCGATGGTGTCGAACGGCGAGGGCGTCACCGTCGAGACGGTCTTGAGGACGGGATAAAACACCTCGGTGTACAGGTTCAGCGAAAACGCCGTGAACGCCAGCACGAACAGCAGCGCCCAGGTCCACAGGCTGAAGGCGCGGTGCAGGTCGAAATTGAGCCGGGCGCCACCGGCACTCCAGCGCAGCAGCCAGGCCGGCTGCCAGCGCCGCCACCAGCTTTTACCGGAGGCGGCGCTGGCAGCCGGCGCGGCCTTGCGGCGCCCCGGCAGGGTCAGGTAAAAGCCGACGAAACTGTCGAACAGCCAGACCACGGCGACTGCGCCCATCAACCACACGCCCCAGCGGTCGATGCCCCAGAAGGCGGGAATGTGCAAGGTGTAGTGCAGTTTATAGAGGAAGGAGACGAAGGTCTCCCGCGTGATCGGCCACACCGCGCCCCATTCGCGCCGGCCCAGTTCGGCCCCGCTGACGGGGTCGAGGAACAGCTGGTTGAAGCCGGGCGCGTACAGCTTGCCGGTGGCGCCATCGACGCGCGGGCCGATGCCCAGCGCGAGCGAGTCGCCCGGCTGCGCGTGCAGCGGCAGATAGGTCACGCGCAAGTGCGGGTAGCGCGACTCGACCGCCTGCGCCAGCGCCAGCGGCGCCTGCGCGGGGCCGCGGCTGCCCGCTTGCATCAGCTGCGGATTGAGCAGGTCGTCGAGCTCGTGATCCCACGAGATGATGGCGCCCGTCACGCCGCTGACGAACAGGAAGGCGGCCGTGAACAGGCCAAGATATCGGTGAATCAGGGTCCAGAAAGGGCGCACGCTGGGTCTCGCTAAGTGATGGTCGAACGGGGGCTCAGAAACGGTACTTGAGCGTCAATGCGGCGCTGCGCGGCGCCGCGTTGCTGACGGCGCCATAGGCGGCGAACATGCCGACGTGGCGCTTGTCGAGCGCGTTATTGACGTTCAGCTGGGCCGACCATTGCTTGTTGATCTCGTAGCGGGCCATCAGGTTCACCAGCGCAAAGGCGTCCTGCTCGATCAAGCCATTGCTGGCGGCGGGGGCGAGGGGATCGACCGTCCAGGCGCGCCCTTCCCAGTTGACGCCGCCGCCCACGGTGAGCGCGCTCCAGGCGTCGGGTAACTGGTAAGAGGTAAAGGTGCGCAGCAGTCTGCGCGGATAGACACTGTTGAGGTCCTGGCCGCTGGCATCCCTGGCCCGGAACTGCGAATAGCCGGCGCTGACGTTCCAGTTGGGCGTGAGCGCGCCCGACACTTCCATGTCGAAGCCTTCGCTCCTGGCCCCGACGGCGGCGCGGTAATAGGTTTCCGGCAGCAGGGGGCCGGCGCCGTCGCGGTCGACCCGGTCCACTTCCTGGCCCAGATTGTCCTGCCTGATCTGGAAGATGGCGAACGCGGTGTTCAGGCGGCCGCCGAAATACGCGCCCTTGATCCCCGTCTCGTAGCTCTTGCCCTTGATGGGGTCGAGCAGATTGCCGGCCAGGTCTTTCAGGTTCTGGGGCTGGAAGATATCGGAGTAGCTGGCGTAGGCCGACAGCGTGTCGCTCAGATCGTAGACGATGCCCGCGTACGGCGTCAGTTCGTGCAGGTGCTTGATGGCGTAGGCGGGGCTGTACAGGCCCAGGCCGGTTTTTTCGTAGCGCGTTACGCGCGCGCCCAGCACCAGCTTGACGCTGTCGCCCAGGTTCAGGCGGGTCATGCCGTAGAGGCCTTGCTGCCGGGTGACGCTGCTTTCATAGAAGCTGGGCGCGCCCCAGCTTGGCTGCGGGTAGGCGGCACCATTCCAGTTGTTGAAATTGCCCACGCTGGCGTCGACGCTGCCGAAATCGGCGGCTCGGCTGTCGGACTTGAAATCCTGTTTCATGTTGAGGTAGCCGAAGGCCGCTTCATGCTTGCGCCCGAAGGCTTCGAACGGGCCGCTGGCGTGGATCCCGACATCGGTCTGCCGGGTGGCGGTCCGGTAGGAGCCGGAGAAGGCCGACATGCCCTGGCCGCTGAGGCGATCGGGCACGCCGGACAGGTAGAGCAGGTAGGAGTCGGATGAACGCTCGCCCTGGCTGGCGTTGGCGCGCAGCTTCCAGCCGTTGTCGAAGCCGTGTTCGAGGTTGACGAAGGCGTTGTCATACTGCGTCGGCCAGCGCGTCCAGCCGGCGGCGCTGGTTTTTGCCACCTCCCAGTGGGTACGGCTGCCGTCCGTGTACCAGTACGGCAGGCCGCCCCACTGGGGACCGGTGGGGCTGGTTTCCTGGTGGCTGACACCGCCCGACAGCAGCGTGCGCGCGCCCAGGTCCGCTTCCACGGTGGCGTACACGGTCCGGCTCTTGTTGGTGGCCAGCTTGACCCAGCTGTCGCCGTCGGTCGCTTCGGCGACCACGCGCCCGCGCACGCTGCCGGCCTGGTTCAGCGGCGCCGCCAGGTCGATCAGGGCGCGCTTCTGGTCCCAGCTGCCGATGCCCAGTTCGGCCGACCCCGTGAACGTCCTGGCGGACGCTTTCTTGCGTATCAGGTTGATCGCCGCCGACGGGTTGCCGGCCCCCGTCATCAGGCCGGTGGCGCCGCGCACCACTTCGACGCGGTCGTACATGGCCAGGCTGCCGGCCACTTCGCCGGCGCTCCAGGCCTGGTCCCAGGTGCCCGGAATGCCGTCGATCTGCAAATTGCTGATGTCGAAGCCGCGCGCGCTGAACTGGGCGCGGTTGCTTTCGTACTGGTTGACGGAGACGCCGGTGACGTTGTTGACGACGTCCGTGACCGACAGCAGGTTCTGGTCTTCGATGCGCTGCTGGGTCACCACCGAGATCGATTGCGGGGTATCGCGCAGCGTCATCGACAGCGGCGTGGCGGTGCGTGCGCGCCCGGTGGTGTAGGAGCCGGTGCCGTCGGTGGTGTCGCCGAACCGGTGCCCGCTGATTTCCACCTTTTGCAGCACTTGCGCGGCCGGCTCGGCCGGCGCCAGTTCCGCCGCGCCTGCGCCGAGGGCGGGCAGGGCCAGCGCGACGCAGGCGGCGAGGCGGGACAGGCGGAGGTGACGGGCAGCGCCGGCGGGCAAGGGCAAGGACAAGGGGATGGACATGCAGACTCCAGTAAAAAGTGAGGGCGCGGGGGCGCCTTGAACGGGCAGGCACACCTGTGTTGTTCATTATTATTGATTGAGAATGCAAATGATAATCATTCCTATTCAAACTGTCAATGCTGGTCTGTTCCTTCTGGTCATTGTTCCTCACGATCCCAGCATAAACATGTATTTAATTTGCATGTTTAGGCGGGCGCCCTTAAAATGGGGCCAGCTCAACCACCACACCTTGAAGGATTGCCATGCTCTCAGCTCCCCACCGCGCCATTGTCAGCGCCACCGTTCCCCTGCTCGAAGCGGGCGGCGAGGCCCTGACCCGGCATTTTTACCTGACCCTGTTCCGCGATTTTCCCCAGGTGCTGCCGTACTTCAATCAAGCCAACCAGGAGGGCGGGCAGCAGCGTGCGCTGGCGGCGGCGGTGCTGGCGTATGCGCGCAATATCGACCGGCTCGAGGCGCTGGGGCCGCTGGTGGCGACCATCGTCAACAAGCACGTATCCCTGCAAATTTTGCCGGAACACTATCCGATGGTGGGCGCGTCGCTGTTAAAAGCGATCCGCGAGGTGCTGGGGGAGGCGGTCGCCACCGATGCGGTGATCGAGGCCTGGGGCGCCGCGTACGGGCAGCTGGCCGATATTCTCAGCGGCGCCGAGGGGCAACTGTATGCGGCGCAAAAGGCGGCCGCGGGTGGCTGGAACGGCGCCCGCTCGTTCGTCGTGCAATCGAAAACCGTCGAGAGCGATGAGATCACGTCCTTCGTCTTCGCGCCCATCGATGGCGCGCCGGTGATGGCGCATGCGCCGGGCCAGTACATCGGCCTGGCCGTCAGCGTCGACGGCAGCGCCCAGCGCCGCCAGTATTCGCTGTCGGCCGCCGCCAATGGCGCCACCTACCGTATCAGCGTCAAGCGCGAGGCGCACGGCAAGGTGTCCGGTTTCCTGCACGGGCAGGTGGCGGCGGGTGACCTGGTCGCGCTGTTCGCGCCGGCCGGCGCCTTCGTGCTGGCCGACAGCGACAAGCCGCTGGTGCTCATCAGCGGCGGGGTTGGCATCACGCCCACCCTGGCCATGCTGGAGGCGGCGCTGGCGGCCGGGCGCGAGGTGGTGTTCATTCATGCGGCGCGCAACGGCCAGGTGCACGCCTTCGGCCAGCACGTCGACGCGCTGGCGCGCAGCCACCCGCGCCTGCAGCGCCATTATTGCTATGAACAGGGGGGGCCGGCGGACGCCGACCACGCCAGCGGTTACATCGATGCCGCCCTGCTGGCGCGCTGGCTGCCGGCCACGCGCGACGTCGATGCGTATTTTCTGGGGCCGCTGCCGTTCATGCAGGCGATCAAGCGCAGCCTGGCCGCGCTGGGCGTGCCCGCCGCCCAGACCCATTACGAATTTTTCGGCCCGGCCGGGGTGTTGTAGGGCTGGCCAGACGTCAATCAGGCCAGCATGTCGAACAGCGAGGTGGGCGCGGTCGAGGTGCCCGCATTGGCTTGCTGGGTGTAAAACGCCGCCAGCGCACTGGCCTGGGCGGTCAGGGTCTTGGTCAGGGCCGCCTGGCGGTTTTCCAGCGCGCTGACCTGGCGGCTGGCGGTGGCGGCCTCGCGGCCCACGGTGCCATTGCTGGTGTTGAGCGCGCCCAGGCGGCTGCCCAACTGGTCGACGATGCCGCGCCCGTTGGCGGCGAACAGGCCGGCCACCGCCGTCGGCTCGGCCGCCAGGGTGCTCGAGAGCTTGGCGGCGTCCAGTTTCATCATCCCGCTGGCGTCGACCGTGACGCCCGCCTTGGCGAGGCTGGCGGCGCCGGAGCTGCCGCCCGTGTCACGCATCATCTGGGCCAGCTGGCTGCTGACCTGGGTCAGGCCGGGGTCGCCCTTGAGATCGCCTTTTTGCAGTGTCTGCAGCTTGCCGTTGAGGGTGTTGAAGGCGCTGACGAACGATTGCAGTTTCTTGCTCAGATCGGCATTGCTGGCGGTCGCGTCCGTCCCGGTGGCCGGTTTGCTCAGGCTTTGCGCCACGCCCTGGAAGTCGGCCAGCGCGCTTTTGAGTTGCCCCAGGCCGGACAGCTTGGCCTGGCCCTCGGCCAGCGCGCTGGTCACTTTTTGCGCACCCGCCGCGACCGGCGCCAGTGCCTGCTTGACCTTGGCGGCGACGTCGGCCGAGATGGTGGTGCCCGAGCCGGTGCTGCTGCTCGAACTGGTGCTGCCCGCGCTGCTGGCGGCCAGGCTCTGGCTGGCCGTGGCGATGGCGGCGGTGGAGGTGACAGTGGCCATGGTGCGCTTTCGCGTGGGTAAAAACTGATTATGGCCTATTTTGGCGCAATTCAAGCGCTAAACAGGCCCGTGTTTGTGCGCCAGCCTGGCGCTACGGTGCCGCGGCGCCGCGGTCAAAGCGCAGCACAGCGTGCGCGGGCGGCGGCGCGGGCAGCAGGTCGGCCAGCGTTTTGCCGTCGAGCACAGCGAGGTAGGCATCGGTGGCGTCCACCAGCACCTGCCGCAGCCCGCAGGCGCCGCCCAGGGCGCAGGGGGCGCCTTGCGGATCGAAGCAGGCGGCCATGTAAAAATCCGACTCCGTGTAGCGCACCACGGCGCCCAGGTTGATGTCGGCGGCGGGGCGCTTCAGGCGCAGGCCGCCATTTCTGCCGCGGACGGTTTCGATGGCGCCGAAAATGCCCAACTGGTGCACCACTTTCGTCAGGTGATTCTTGGAAATCGCATGCAGCTCGGCGATTTCCTGGATCGTCACCAGGCGCTGCGCATTGCTGCCCAGGTGCAGCAGCGTGCGCAGGGCGAAATCGGTGTAGGTGGTCAGACGCATGGGGCCAGGGCGGGGATGGTGGCAACGAAGCATGCAGGATACTGGAAAACCGGCGCCGCCGTGGCGGCGCTTGCTCTGCATCCGATGGAAGGCGCGGAGGAAGCGCACTACTTGGTCAGACAGAATAATTCCACCTTCAAGCCCGGCATTTCGGTCGGTGCGTCCAGCGTCAATGCCAAGTTATGCAGGATTGCATCGTACAGGGGTGTTCACCTTGCGCTCGGTTCGACCACGCGTCGCCCAGCACCTCTTACTCTTTAGTGCTGGCGCCAGCGCAGGCTGGCGCCAGCGAGGCGCCCGAACGGCGCGTCTTTCAAGACCGCCGTCGCGTACGGCGCCAGCACCTGCCAGCCCAACTGCAGGTACAGGGCGCGTCCCGCATCGGTGGCCACCAGCAAGCGTTCGCTCACGCCAGCCTGCCTGGCCAGCGCATCGAGCGCGCCCATCAGCGCGCGGCCCAGGCCGCGGCGGCGGTGGGCGGCGGCGGTGTCGATGTTGTCGAAGATGGCGGTGGCGCCGTCGATCACCACGGCGCCCGAGGCGGCCACCTGGCCGGCGTCGTCGAGCAGGCGCACGACGCTGGCCCCGTGTTCGCGCGCCACCGCGGCCGTGTAGCCGGGCGGGATCGGCGCGCATGCCATCGGGCCGTCGCGGCCCATCAGGTGGCGCACGCTCTCGATCTGCCAGCGCGCCGGCAGGGCGGCCCGCAGCTGCGCCGGCAGGACCGTCGCCTTGATGAACACCCGCGGGGCATCGATGGTGGCGGCGCACTGCTGCAAGGCGGCGCCGGCGTCGACGAACAGGTGGCGGCGCAACTGGTCCGGGCGGCCCACCTCGACCAGCAGGCCGCCATGCTGGTGGCGCGGCAGCGGCAAGCCGCGCGCCAGGCTCCAGCCGCGCAGCCAGCGTTCGAGCAGGTCCAGGTCTGGCGGCGGCAGCGTCATGGCATCGTTCATGGGGCCGATAGTAGCAGCACGGGCGGTGCGGTGGCGATTTTGCTCAGGCTTGCGTCATCGCCACCGGCCGACAGGCCGCTGCTAGAATGCCAGGCTCTTTTCCACGACTTCGAACAGGCCAGGCCGATGAATGCCAACACTGCCCACGGCGATTTCGCACGCGGCGTGACATTGATGCACGAGGGCGATGCGGCGGGCGCGATGGCGGCCTTCGAGGCCGCCCTTGGCGCCGATCCGACCCTGCTCGAAGCGCATGTGAACCTGGGCCTGTTGTGGGCCGAGCGCGATTTCGCCCGCTCGCAGCAGCACTACCTGTCCGCGATCGGCCTCGATCCCCATCGGATCGACGCCTACCTGCACCTGGGCGCGCTGCTGGCATCGCGCAAGCACTTCGCCGAGGCGGAGCAGCGCTACCACCAGGCGCTGGCCATTGATCCCGACTCGGCGCCGGCGCTGTCGAACATGGGCGTGCTGTTCGCCAGCAGCGGCCGACCCGAGCAGGCGCTGGCCTGCTACCGCGCCGCCATCGCCATCGCCCCCGATTACCAGCGCGCCCGCTTCAACCTCTCTTACCTGCTGCTGCGCCAGGGCGACCTGGCAGCGGGCTGGCGCGCGTTCGAGAGCCGCTCGTGGTATGCGGGCATGGCCGCGTATTTTCATTTTCCCCGCTGGGACGGCGAAGCGCTGGCCGGCAAATCGCTGCTCATCAGCGTCGAGGCGGGACACGGCGACATGATCCAGTTCTGCCGCTACGCCACGCTGGCGAAGGCGCGCGGCGCCGCCCGCGTGGGGCTGGTCTGCCACGACGGCTTGAAGCGCCTGTTCGGCAGCCTGGCCGGGGTCGATGCGCTGTACGCGCTGGGCGAGGCGGTCCCGCGCGAAGGCTGGGACTACTGGACGCCGCCGCTGAGCATGCCGTATCACTGCGCCACCACGCTGGCGACCATCCCCGCCCACTTGCCCTACCTGGCGCCCAGCATGGCCGACTGCGCCCGGCTGGCGCCGCTGTTGGCGGCGGGCCCGCAATTGCGGGTGGGGCTGGTCTGGCAAGGCAATCCCCAGTTCGACAATGACGGCGACCGTTCGATCGCCTCGCTGGCCACGCTGGCGCCGCTGGCGACGGTGGCGGACGTGCGCTTTTTCAGCCTGCAAAAAGGTGCCGGCGCAGCGCAGGCCGCCGCCGCCGACTGGCTCGACGACCTGGCCCCGGCGATCGACGACTTCGCCGATACGGCCGCGCTGATCGCGGGGCTCGACCTGGTGATCGCCGTCGACACGGCGGTGGCGCACCTGGCCGGTGCCCTGGGCAAACCCTGCTGGCTGCTGCTGCCAGCCTACCAGACCGACTGGCGCTGGCTCACCGGGCGCGACGATACGCCCTGGTATCCGGGCGTGATGCGCCTGTTCCGCCAGCCCCAGTCGGGCCAGTGGGACAGCGTCGTCGAGGCCGTGCGGCAGGCGCTGGTGCAGCGTGTCGCATTGTCCATTGCCGTGAAAGGGCAATAAAAAAGGGCGCCTGGGCGCCCTCGGTACTGCCAGACCCGAGGATGGTCTGTCCGGCCCCGGATTTGTGTTGCTCGGTTGGTCTACATCTTAGCGCCTATCCCAGTAGATTGGAGTCGCTGCTGCCGCGCCTGGCAAGGGGGGCGGGCCGTCATGCATGACTTGCCTCGTCGTTGCATGGCTAGCCATGCGGCCTCCTCGCGCCTTGCCCGCGCTTGCCAGTCATCGCCTACGCGCATGTCGCCATCCGCTTCCTCCCCTTTACTGAGATAGGCACTTAGCGGCTGCCGTCCGCGGCCGGCACGCTCGAGCCGGTGGTGCCCTGGGTTTCGCCGCTGTTATTGCGCACGGCCGGTTTCGGCGCCTCGTTCGACGGGTTCGCGTTCACACCCGGCATGGTGGGGGTGCCAGCGGCGCTGGTGCCGGTGGCGCCCGACGAGCCGGTGCTGTCGGTGGTGCCGGTCGACGGCGTCGTCGATGGGGTGGCCGACGGCATGGTCGTCGTCGTCGATGGCGTCGTCACGACGGTGTCGGCCGGGGCGGTGGTGACATCGTTTTTCTTGCAGCCGCCCAGGATGGCGGCAACGGCGATAACGCCAATCAACAATTTCGATGGGGTGAATGCTTTGTTCATGATGACTCCTTGTATTCTCAGAAAGGCCAGATGGGCCCCGTTCAAGTGCACGATGTTGTCAAATTGTGTCATCGACCCGGTCGGGCACGTAGTGTCCCTGTCCCGTTCATCGATGTGTATTTGAACAATGTGGATGACTTCATCATACTTGGCGAGATTGCATCGGGCATCATCTGTCCGCTCGCCTTGGCGTAGGACATATCTTGCAAGGAGCGCATGGCAGGGCCCCCGGCAAGCCCGCCGCCCTGGCGCTATACTTGCCGCATGAAAATTGCATCCGAGCAAGCGAACCCGCTCGCCACCCGTGACGGCCTGCACGGCGCCGCGCGGCCGCTGGCCATGGCCGCGCTGGCCATCGGCGTCGGCCTGGCCGCCCTCGACACCGCCATCGTCAACACTGCGCTGCCGGGCATTGCCGCCAGCCTGGGCGCCACCCCGGCGGCGTCGGTGTGGATCATCAGCGTCTATCAACTGGCGATGATCGCCACCATGCTGCCGTTCGCGGCGCTGGGCGAAATCGTCGGCTACCGCAAGGTGAGCATTGCCGGCCTGCTGCTGTTTACGGGCGCTTCGCTGGCCTGCGCGGCGGCCTGGTCGCTGCCCTCGCTGGTGGTGGCGCGCCTGCTGCAGGGACTGGGCGCGAGCGCCGTAATGGGCGTCAATACGGCCCTGCTGCGGGCCATCTATCCGGCCCGGCTGATGGGGCGTGGCATGGGCGCCAACGCGATGATCGTCGCCACCGGCTTTGCCATCGGCCCCACCGCCGCCTCGCTGATCCTGTCGCTGTCGTCGTGGCCGTGGCTGTTCGCCGTGAATGTGCCGCTGGGATTGCTTGGGCTGCTGCTGGCGCTGCGCTACCTGCCGGCCACGGCGCTGGCCCGGCACCGCTTCGACGCCGTCACGGCGCTGTTGAACGCGCTCGCCTTCGGCCTGCTGGTGCTGGCGATGGGCGAGGGCGCTCACCGTGCGCCGGCGGCTGTGATCGCGCTGGAATTGGCGGCGTCGGCGGGGTTTTTTCTGCTGCTGTTGCGCCGCCAGCGGGGCCACCCGGCGCCCATGCTGCCCATCGACCTGTTCCGCCGGCCCCTGTTCGCCCTGTCCGTCGTCACCGCCGTGTGCACCTTCGCCGCCCAGGGCCTGGCCTTCGTCTCGCTGCCGTTCTATCTTGAACACGTGCTGGGCCGCTCGCCCGTGGAAACCGGTTTTCTGATCACCCCGTGGGCCGTGATGGTGGGCCTGATGGCGCCCATCGCCGGGCGCCTGAGCGACCGCTACCCGCCCGGCCTGCTGGGCGGCGCCGGCCTGCTGGTGCTGGCCGGCGGCCTGCTCTCGCTGCTGTCGATGGGGCCGGCGCCGTCCTCGCTGTCGATCTGCTGGCGCATGGCCGTGTGCGGGCTGGGCTTCGGGTTCTTTCAGGCGCCCAACCTGAAAGCGATCATGAGCAGCGCCCCGCCCGAGCGCTCGGGCGGCGCCAGCGGCATCGTCGCCACCGCGCGCCTGGTGGGCCAGGCCGGTGGCGCCGCGCTGGTGGCGCTGTGCTTCACCGTGGCCGGCAGCGGCGGCACCAGCTGGGCGCTGGGACTGGGCGCGGCCAGCGCGGCGCTGGCCAGCATCGCCAGCTTTGCCCGGCTGGTCGTGCAAAAACGGTGAGCACGACGGCAATTGGCTATGATGGCGCCTGAAAGGGTCACCCATGCAACAATTAATCTCTGAACTGTCCAGGCTGTACTTGCTGGAACCCCAGTTGTGCTTCGAAGATGCGGATCGCCAACTGCCGCTGCCCCTGACGCCGGGCCGCCTCGAGCAGCACCTGCTGGGCCTGAAAACGGTGTCGCTGGCGCTGTTGTCGGCCGAAGGCCGCGGCCGCACCATCGTGCTCGACTTTTCGGCGGGCGGTCCCAGCCGCGGCGAGCAGCAGTGGCGCGCCCTGTGCACGCTGGCCAATGCCGTGCGCGACAGGCTGAACCTGCCGGCGCCGGCGGTGAGCATCTCGGGCCATGGTTTTCAGCTGTGGCTGTCGCTGGCGGCGCCGGCGCCGGCGGCCGACATCGCCGAATTCGCCCGCCTGCTGCACGCGGCCCACCTGGTCGACGACAAGGACCGCGACAACGGCGTGCTCGCGCCCCTGGTGGAACTGCCGCCAGGGCGCCAGCCCGGGGGCAAATGGGCCGCCTTCATCCACCCTGGCATGGGCGCCTCGTTCGCCGACGAACCGGCGCTGGAAATGGCGCCACCAATTGGCGCCCAGGTCGGCTTCCTGGAAGGCTTGCGCAGCATCGGCGCCGCCGAATTTGCCGCAGCGCTGGCGCAGTTGCGGCGCCTGCAGGCGCCACTGCCGGCGGCGGCGCCTGCCATTGCGCCGGCCGCTGACCCTGCCCGCCACAGCGGCGCGGGCGTGCCGGCCGGCCTGCTGTTGCAGGACGCCACCCTGGAAGACATCGTCGCCTGGCTGCACGCGCGCAATATTGAACCGACTTTTCGTCACCTGATCCGTGCCGTCGGACCGGCTTTGTAGCGTTGTCGTGTGCGGCGGACGGCATGGCACGTTCCGCCGTCAAAGCGGCGCGGGTGGGCGAGCAGGGCAGGAGCAGGCGTCCACCCTCGAGCAGGTGGTGTGGATTTTTCAGCTCGACGAACCAGGCCAGGGCGGCGTGCCGTCAGGCGCGGCTGCGCCTGACGGCCTGAGGCACACCGGCGGCCCCGCTCAGGGCGTGGCCAGGCGCAGATCGGCGCGCACTTCGGCCAGCCTGGCCCCGTCGATCAAGCCGGCGCCCACGGCGTGCACGGCCGCCGCTTCGCTGTCGGCCACCACCACCAGTTCGCTGCCGGCGGCGGCCACCTGCTCGCCAAGGCGCTCGAGGGCGGCAATCCGGGCCGGATCGGGATTGACGTTGCGGATATAGATGACGCTCACCCGGCGCGGATGGCGCCGCACCAGCTCGGCATAGATTTCCGGGTCCTGCTCGCCACTGTCGCCGATCAGCACGAAGGGCAATTGTGGATAGGTGGCCAGGATGTGCTCGATCCGGGCCAGTTTGTGCTTGCCGTGCTCGCCCATCTTGAACAGTTGTTGCCAGCCCAGTTCGCGCAGCAGCAGGGGACCCGGCGGCAGGCCGTGCAAGTGCAGGAATTCGCGCAGGTGGGCGAACAGGTGCCACGGGCTGCTCGAGACGTAGAACAGGGGGTTGGCGCCTCCGTCTGCGGGGGCGCCGGCGCCGTCGCGCAGCGCGCGGTAGAACGCCGCCACCCCCTTGAACGGCCGGCGCGTGTGGGGATTCAAGCGCGCCAGCATGAGCGCCATGTTCAGTTTATTGGTGACATTCGTCCACAGCACCGTGTCGTCGATATCACTGATCACGCCGAAGCGGGCGCCGGCGCCAGGCACGAGCACGCTGGCGCTGGCGTGGACGGCGCTGGGCGCGTCCGGCAAGGCCAGTTCCACCGTCAGCCAGCCCGGCGCCGGCGCGCTGGCCGGCCTGATGTCGAAACTGAAGTAGCCGCCACGGTCGGTGCGGGTGAGCCAGGTCTGGCCGTCGTAGCGCGCCGATACCGCCTCGCCCGCCACCTGGTCCGCTTCGAGTCGCCGGTACAGTGCTGCCAGGTTGCGCCAGCCGCTGTCGCCAGCCTGCTGCGGGCCGAAGGCGCGCTCGTCGAGCACCCGTCCCCGCACCGCCAGGCCGCCCGCGCTGCCGTAGCCCAGGTAGGGCAGCAGCATCAACTGGCGCCGGGCGATGCCGTAGGCGGCGGCACGGCGGGCGGCACGGGCCAGCCGGCCGACCGTGCTGACCACGCGCCGCCGCGGTTGCGCTGGCGGCGCCGGCACAGCGACCGGCTGCGCGGCCGGCGCCGGCACGGCGACCGGCGCCGGCGCGTGCGCGCGCGGGGCGGCGGGCGCCGCTTCGATCCACCAGCTCTCGCCCGGCAGCGACGGCAGTTGGCGTGCCAGCGCCGCCGCCTGCTCCGGCGTCACCGCCGTGGCCAGCACGGCGACACGCAACCCGGCCGCGTGCAAGGCATCGATCTCGGCGGCGCTGGCCAGTCCGGGATTGAGTTGCAGGCTTGTCCCTGCCGGCACGCCGCGCGGCCCGCTCAGGCTGTCGAGGCCGGCGCGGGTGAGGATCAGGTAGGGCATGGGGCGCGGCCAGGGTCGGGGTGGAAACGGCCAGCCTACCATGGGCTGCTGGTTTTTCGTGACGCATGGGACAGGCTGCCGCGCCGATCGGCGATAATCGCGCCTTACCTTGCCACCGACGCCACCATGACACCGTTCGAACTTCCCTTTCGCGCCACCACCGACGAGGCTTGCACCTGGCTGGCAGCGCACACCGGCCTGCCCTGGGACCTGGCGTGCCTGCTGGAACACCTCACACCCTATGTGTGGCTGGACTACGATGCCGCGCTGGCGCCCCTGTTCGGCGAGGCCAATGGCGGCTACGCGGCGCCGATTTTCCTCGCTGACGACATCGCCCGGCTCGCCGCCGGCAGCGCCGACGTGCTCATCACCCGCACCAAGGACGCCTATAAAATCGTCGCCCCCTTGCCGGATGGCGGCCTGCGGCGCCGGCTCGACGAACTGCGCTTCCAGAAGCGCGATATCGAGCGCCTGCCGGAACAATTGGCGCGCGCCGCCTTGCCGCCGCCGCCACCGCCACCGGCGCGCGAATCGCAGGCCGGCATCGACCGCGCGCAGGTGCTCGAGGCCTTTGCCGCGCTCGTCAAGATCGACCTGGACAAGGCGCTGCGCGAGGCCCTGGGCGTGTTCGGCGACGACGGCGCGCGCGTCAAGGGAAGCGCCCGCAAGTCGCCCAAGCAGGCCTTGTGGAATCCCGTGACGCTGGCGTTCGGCTTGAATGACCTGTACCGCGTGCCGCTGGGGCGCCTGTCGGCCGCGTTCCGCTCGCAACCGGCGCTGGAAGACTGGCGCGAGCGGTGGGAACTGTCGCTCGAACTGCTGCGCTAGCGCTGAACGGACGCAACCGTCGCATTGGCGGGCAGGGCGGGCAGGGCCGATTCATGGGCCGATGAACGCCAGCAGGTCGCCATTGAGGCGGTCCTTGTGGGTGGTCGGCAAACCGTGCGGCGCGCCCTCGTAGATGAGCAGGGTGGCGTCCTTGATGATGGCGGCGGCGGCCTTGCCGGCGCAATCGATGGGCACGATCTGGTCGTCGCTGCCGTGCACGATGAGAGTGGGGACGTCGAATTTTTTCAGGTCCTCGGTGAAGTCGACTTCGGAAAACTGCCTGATGCAATCGTAGGCATTCTTGATGCCACATTGCATGCCCTGCGCCCAGAAGGTGTCGCGTACGCCCTGCGAGACCTTGCTGCCGGCGCGGTTGGCGCCGTAGAAGGGCGCGCTCAGGTCCTTAAAATACTGCGAGCGGTCGGCCAGCACGCCGGCGCGGATGGCGTCGAACACCGCCAGCGGCAAGCCGCCCGGATTGGCCGGCGACTGCACCATTTGCGGCGGCACGGCGCCCACCAGCACGGCGCGGTCGACCCGGCCGCTGCCGTGGCGGCCGATGTAGCGCGCCACTTCGCCGCCGCCCGTGGAATGGCCCACCAGCGTGGCCTCGTGCAGGTCGAGCGCGTCGATCAGGCTGGCCAGGTCGTCGGCATAGGTATCCATGTCGTTGCCGTCCCATGGCTGGCTCGACAGGCCGTGACCGCGCCGGTCGTGGGCAATCACGCGGTAGCCGTGCGAGGCCAGGAACAGCATCTGGTCTTCCCAGGCATCGCCCTGCAGGGGCCAGCCGTGGCTGAACACCACCGGGGCGCCGCTGCCCCAGTCCTTGAAGTGGATGACGGTGCCGTCGGCCACGGTAACGCTGTTGATGGTGAGGGCGCTGGCGCCGACCCGGGGCGCGGCGCGGCCGTTGCCGCTGGTGACGGTGGCGCTGGTACTGCCGTTGCTGCCGTTGCTGCCGTTGCTGCGTGCTGGTGCGCTGTCCTGGTTCATGGCGGATCTCCCTGGCTGTGGTGGAGTGGACGTCCTTGCACAATGTCAGGCCTGGCCATGCCGGGCCTTGACTAGCGTCTAATGCGCACCCTTGCAAACGGCGCGGTTCCGGCATGGCTGGCGGCGGGCGGGGCCCGCCGCCGTTCTCAGGCTGCCAGGTCGAACACGATCACTTCGGCATCGATGCCATGGCGCAGACTCACCTGCGCCTCCTGCTCGAGCAGGGCGGCGTCGCCGGCCTTCAAGGGGTGGCCGTTGACTTCGATGGCGCCACGCACCACGTGCACATAGCCCTTGCGCTGCGGATCGATGGCCAGCGTGGCCGTTTCGGCGCCGTCGAACAGGCCGGCGTACATGGCGGCATCGGCATGCAGCTTGACCGAGCCGTCGGCGCCGTCGCTCGAGCCGACCAGGCGCAGTGCGCCCCGCTTGTCGGCCGGCGCAAAGCTTTTCTGCTCGTAGCTGGGGGCGATTCCCTTGACGTTGGGCATGATCCAGATTTGCAGGAAATGGGTGGTCTGGTCGCTCGCATGGTTGAACTCCGAGTGCACCACGCCGCTGCCGGCGCTCATGCGCTGGACGTCGCCGGGCGGAATCGTCTTGACGTTGCCCATGCTGTCCTGGTGCGCCAGTTCGCCCGACAGGACGTAGGAAATGATTTCCATGTCCTTATGGCCGTGCTTGCCGAAGCCCGAACCGGGCGTTACCTTGTCTTCGTTGATGACGCGCAGATTGCCCCAGCCCATGTGGTTGGCGTCGTAGTACTCGCCGAAGGAAAACGAGTGCTGGCTTTTCAGCCAGCCGAAATCGGCCTGGCCGCGGTCGTGGGAATGGCGAACGGTGATCATGGTGTGCTCCTTGGTAAGTTATCAGCGGGTATCGGTGACTGCACGATGGGATCCATTGTGCGCCTGCGACCTTGCTGGACGGCGCAACACGATTGATGGCATCATTCAAATTATTTGAATGATGGAGTGCCCATGAGTGCCGCCCGCGACGTCCTCACCCCCGCCACGCTGGCCATGCTGCAGGCCATTGCCGACTGCGGCAGCTTTGCCGGCGCCGCCCGCGCCAGCAATATGGTGCCCAGCGCATTGACCTACCGGGTGCGGGTGATCGAGGAGGCGCTCGACGTACTGCTGTTCGACCGCAGCGCGCGCCAGGCCCGCCTGACCGAGGCGGGCAAGGAGTTGCTGCGCGAGGGCGCGCGGTTGCTGGCCGACATCGATGCGGTGGCCAACCGGGTCAAGCGGGTCGCCACCGGCTGGGAGGCCCAGCTGACCATCGCCGTCGACAGCGTGATCGACCGCCTGCCGCTGATGGAGCTGTGCGAGGCGTTTTTCGCCATGCATCCGCCGACCCGCCTGCGCCTGCGCACGGAGACGCTGTCGGGCACGCTGGCGGCGCTGACCTCTGGCCAGGCCGACCTGGCCATCGGCGTGGTGCTCGATTCGAAGCTGCCGGCGGGACTCGAGCATCGCCCGCTGGGCAGCGTGCCCTTCGTTTTCGCCGTCGCCCCGCAGCACCGGCTGGCGGCGGCCGCCGAGCCCTTGAGCGACGCCGTCATTGGCCAGCACCGGGCCGTTGCGCTGGCCGATTCGGTCGAGCGGGGCGGCGGCCTGACGGTGGCGGTGCTGCCGGGACAGGACGTGTTCACGGTGGCCGACATGCGCGCCAAGATCGATGCCCAGGTGCGCGGCCTGGGCGTGGGTTTTCTGCCGGCGGCGTACGCCGGTCCGTACATCGCCAACGGCAGCCTGGTACGCAAGGAACTCGAGCGGCCGGCCCACGCGCTGCAGTTCTGCACCGCCTGGACCAAGGCGCCGGCCCGCAGCAGCCAGGGCCGGGCGCTGGCCTGGTGGCTGGCGCGCATCGACAACGCCGTCACCCGCGCGGCCCTGCTGGGCGAGAGTGGACACCGGCTGCTGCCGTGAGCGCCAGCGGCCGGCGCGACTGGGGCGACCGGCGCGGTGCGCCGGTAAATGTGCCACGCGGCAGCGCGGTTTGTTAATATGGGGACCCATCGTCCTGCAGCGCCGCGGCAAGCGCGGCAAGCACTGAGCCCATGTTTCCAAGCAAGCTAGCGCCGCCCGGGCGAACCGAATCGCCCCAAGCCGTCGTCGATGGCCGCTGGCGCCTGCGCCAGGCCGAGGCGCTGGCGCTGGTGGTGTTCGCGCTGGCGCTGGCCGCCACCTTCGGCCTGTGGCAGGCCGCCGAACTGCAGGCCCAGCGCAACCGCCAGACCGAGTTCGATTTTCAGGCGCGCCGCACGGTGCGCTCGATCGAGCAGCGCATGGCGACCTACCAGCAGGTCGAGCGCGACACCCAGGCTTTCTTGCTCGGCAATATGGACATCGCGCCGGCCGATTTCAAGCTGTTCGTCGAGGCGATCGGCTTGCAGCAGCGCTTTCCCGGCATCCAGGGGCTGGCGCTGGCGCGCCTGGTGCCGGCCGCCGAGCGCGATGCCCACGTCGCCGCCATGCGCGCCGCCGGCGCCGCCGGCTACGCCATCAAGCCGCCCGGCGAGCGCCCCTTGTACTCGTCGATTACCCATATCGAACCGTTCACGGGCCTCAATTTGCGCGCGCTGGGCTTCGACATGCTGACCGATCCGACCCGCCGCGCGGCGATGGAACGGGCGCGCGACAGCGGCGCGGCGGCGGCGTCGGGCAAGCTGCGGCTGATCCAGGAAAACGGCCGCGACGTCCAGTCCGGCTTTGTCATGTATATCCCCGTCTACCGGCGCGGCGCCGCCGTCGCCACCGTCGGGCAGCGGCGCGCCAGCTTGCTCGGCTGGGTGGGCGCGCCGTTTCGCATGGACGACCTGATGGCGGGGCTGGGCGGCGAGCGCTCGGCTGAAGTGACGCTGGCGATCTACGATGGCGACGCCACCACCGCCGATGCCCGGCTCTACAGCACCGACCCCGGCGCGCGCGCGCCGGCTGCCTTCCGGCCCCGCTTTTCGACGCTGCGCCGGATCGACGTGGCAGGCCAGCGCTGGACGCTCGAGATCGACTCCACCCCCCAGCTGGAGGCGCGCATCCCGTCCAGCGGCGCCGCCTGGATCGCCCTTGGCGGCAGCGTCGCGGCGACCCTGCTGGCGATGCTGGTGCTGGCGCTGGGCAGCGGCAAGCGGCGCGCCCTGAACCTGGCCACCGCCATGACGGGGCAACTGCGCGAGAGCGAGTTTCGCTGGAAGTATGCACTGGAAGGGGCCGGCGACGGCGTCTGGGACTGGGACCGCGCCAACGACGCCGCCCTCTACTCGAAACAGTGGAAGGCGATGCTCGGTTACGCCGAGCACGAGCTGCCCAACAGCACCCAGGCCTGGCAGGCACTGCTCCATCCGGACGACGATGCGCGCGTGCGCGCCACCCTCGACGCCTACGTCGACCAGCGCCTCGCCGCCTACGCCTGCGAATACCGCATGCGCGCCAGCGACGGCAGCTACCGCTGGATACTGGGGCGCGGCATGGCCGTCACCTTCGGCGCCGATGGCCGTCCCGCGCGCATCATCGGCACCCATACCGACATCACGCGCACCAAGGAAAACGAAAACGCCATGCGGCTCGTCAATGCCCAACTGGCGCGCCAGCAGCACCGTTTCAACGTCATCCTGCAGCACTCGCACGACGCCTTTGTCGCCATCGGCGCCGATGGCGTCATCACCGACTGGAACGCCAGCGCCGAGCGGATGTTCGGCTGGCGCGGCGCAGAAGCGATCGGCCGCCCGCTGGTCGAACTGATCATCCCGCCCGACCAGCGCGCACGCCACCAGGCCGGGTTTGCCCGCTTCATCGAAAGTGGGCAGGGCACCTTGCTCAACAACGTCATCGAAGTGACCGCCTTGCACCGCTCGGGTCGCTTGTTGCCGGCCGAACTGGCGATGGCGGGCTTTCCGGAAGGCAGCCAGTTTGCCGTCAGCGCCTTCATCCGCGACGTCTCCGAGCGCAAAGCGGCCGAGCGCAGCGCCGCCGAGCGTTCGCTGGCGCTGGAAGAGGCGCGCCTGGCCTTGACGCACGCGCAAAAACTCGAGGCGGTGGGCAAGCTGACGGGCGGGGTGGCGCACGACTTCAATAACGTGCTGCAGATCATCAACGGCAACGTCCAGCTCTTGCAGCAGTTTGCGCCCACGCCGGCGCTGTTGCAGCAGCGCCTCAAGAGCATCGCCGCCGCCGTCGGCCGGGGCGCCAAGCTGTCGTCGCAATTGCTGGCCTTCGCCCGCCGTCAGCCGCTGCAGCCGACCGCCATCGAGCCGCTGCGCATCCTGCGCGACCGCGACGACCTGTTGCAGCGCGCCCTGGGCGAGCAGATCGCCATTGAGTACCGTCACGATGGTGCGCCGTGGAATGTGTTCGTCGATGCCGGCCAGCTGGAAAACGTGTTTCTCAACCTGGCCCTCAATGCGCGCGACGCCATGCCGGCCGGCGGCACTTTCGTCATCGAGCTGCGCAACACCGTGCTGTCGATGGCGCAGGCGCGCGCCATGGCCGACATTGGCCCCGGCGACTATGTGCTGCTGATGGTGTCCGACAGCGGCAGCGGCATGACGGCCGAGGTGATCGCGCATGCCTTCGAGCCGTTTTTTACCACCAAGCCGGTCGGCCAGGGCACCGGGCTGGGGCTGTCGATGGCCTATGGCTTCGTCAAGCAGAGCGGTGGCCACATCCGTCTGTCGAGCGTGGTGGGGCAGGGCAGTACCATCGAGATCTTCCTGCCACGCTCGCTGCTGGCGCCCGCGCCGGCCGCCGCGCCCGCGCCCGACGCCATCGTCGGCGGCGACGACACCATCCTCGTCGTCGAGGACGACGAGGCGGTACGCGCGAGCGTGGTGGGCACCTTGCAGGGACTGGGCTACCGCGTGCTCGACGCCGCCGATGGCGCCGCCGGGCTGGCCATCGTGGAAGCGTGCGCCCGCGCGGGCGGCCGCATCGACCTGCTGTTTTCCGATGTCGTCATGCCGGGCCCCGTCAGCAGCACCGAACTGGCCGCCCGCGCCGTCGCCCTGCTGCCGTCGATGGCGGTGCTGTTCACTTCCGGCTATACGCGCAATGCGCTGATCGTCGACGGCCGGCTGGGCGAGGGGGTGCAGCTGCTGAGCAAGCCGTATCAGCGGGGGCAGTTGGCGGGGAGGATACGCGAGGTAATCAAACAAAAGTGAAAACCTACTTTTGTCTGGTTTCGCGTGCTGGACAGGACTGGCGGGGCCAGTCCTGTCCAGTAGAAAGGGCCACCCCGGCTTACCGGCGCAGGACCAGTCAGGTAAAAATCACTGGCGGAGCCAGATGAAGTGCTCAAACAAAAGTGAAAACCTACTTTTGTTTGGTTTCGCGTGCTGGGCAGGACTGGCGGGGCCAGTCCTGCCCAGTAGAAAGGGCCACACCGGCTTACCGGCGCAGGACCAGTCAGGTAAAAATCACTGGCGGAGCCAGATGATTTTTGGACGGAGACCCGGTCGATGCAGGCTTCGCCGCGGGGATTGGTGCCGCCGTTGGCGTGCTGTCACATCAGGTGACGGTGCGCGTCATGAAGGCGCTGTTGGGGTCGTCGAGGTAGTCGCCGAATGGGGCGCAGGGGACGAAACCGGCGTTGGCGTACAGGGTGCGGGCTGGCGCGAAGCTGCTCTGGGCGCCGGTTTCCAGGCTCAGACGGTGATAGCCGCGGCGCTGCGCTTCGGCGATCAGGTGGGCCAGCAGCGCCTTGCCGGCGCCGCGGCGGCGCCGGGCGGCAGGCGTGCGCATCGATTTGATTTCACCGTGGAAGGCGTCAAGCTGGCGCAGGGCGGCGCAGCCGAGCAGGGTGGCGCCTTCCCACGCCGACCAGAAGCTGATCGACGCGTCGCGCAGGCGCGCCAGGTCGAGCGCATGGACGCTGCCGGGCGGCGACTGCGCCCGCATGCTTGCCAGGTGTTCCTCCAGCAAGGCGTGAATGGCGGGGTCGCTCAGGTCGTCGGGGCGGATTTGCATGGCGGTGCAGCAAGGTCGTCGGGGTGCTAAAATTTTAGCACGACGCCGGCGTGGCTGCCTTGCTGTGTCTGCCGTAACTCCTACAGACGATGGGGTGGTTTTCCGAACGTGTGCGTATGAGCGACGCGCTACGATGGTGTCGTGGCCGATCTTTGCCGCCGAACAATGCTAAACAACGCTGGAGCCTCTTGTGCACACCATGATCGCCGTCTTCGCCAATCGGGCGCAGGCCCGCGCTGCCATTGACGCCTTGCTGGCAGCGGGCTTTGGCAGTGCCGATATCGTCGCCACTGCTGATCCGGCCGGCTTGGGGACGGCGCCCGCGCGCTTCGTTCTCAGCGTGCTCATCAATAACGCCCGCGATACCCGCCGTGCCGCCGCCATCGTCGGGCGCCACGGCCCCGTCGGCATCGACGCCAGGCTGGGCCGCCGTCTGCTCGGTGGCGCCTGAACGGAACTCGTCCTGCACAAATTTCGGCATTAAATTACAGCAGTTGGTCAGCGCGTGCTCGACCATCAAATGGGGTTTGGCATCGACGGCCGTTTGTACCTTGTCCCCAACGATGCCGCGGCCGCCCGTTATCATGGGGCGGGTATCCGGATCAGCGAACGACATCGGTGTTTCGCCCGTCTCTACAAGCGTCGCTTCATTTTCCGTGCGCGACGCCATCTGCGATTGCAACGCTGCTGTTTCCTCTGCCAGGCGCGCGCCGACACGCCGTCTGCAAAAAAGCCGATGGACGCGATCGCCTCGCCAATGACAAACGGCCCGATCGAACCTGCGACCGGGCCGTCAAGGCGGCCAACGCTGGGCCGCCCTTGCGTCAGGTCGCGCGGCGCCGGCGCAAGGCGCCCAGTCCGAACGCGCCCGCCGCCATCAGCACCAGGCTGCCCGGTTCCGGAACCGCTGCCGCCTGCTCCGTGATGGTGGCCGTCAATCCATTCGCGATCCAGGTGTCGTATCCGTTGTAGACGGCGTAGGCCAGGTTTTTGTAGCCGCTTGAATAAATCACATAAAAATCATCGGAAGTGTAACGGGTGGTGCCGGCGCCGTTCACCAGCGCACCGAAGTAGTAGCCGTCACTGTACGCGCCCCAACCGAGTTCCGCCGTGGTGTAGGCATGGCCGTTGATCGTCAGGTTGACCGCGTCGATCGTCGACACGGGTGCGCCTGCGGAAGCTGCAGTGAACGTGATCGAGCCGGCCAGCGTGTTTTGCGGTGCTGCAATACTCGAGAAGATGCCGGCGCTGAAACTGGGCGCGGAGAAATCGAGCTTGTAGACCGTGGCATGGGCGCTGGCACAAGCGAGCAGGGTGGCCAGGGCTGCAACGAGATGGACGATTTTTTTCATGGTTTTTTTGCTTCGTTATAAGTAGGGGTATCGAAAATTCGCACTAGCGCAACATTAATTACTATAAAGCAATTTCCATGCCAGATTAACGGTGTTTATACGAATCAATGACTTGCGCGCCCGCTGATCGCAAGCGTCAATGCTGCCTGTAAGAAATTCCGACAGATCCACCGATCCCGGCCTGGCGGTGCATCACCCCCGCGGCCGAATCGCTTGCACCGTTGCGTGATCGCTTGCAATGAAGATGCTGTCGCCTTGTTGATGACGAGGCAGCCTGAACGGCGGCGTGCCTGATGACGCGCGCCTGACCTTGACCTGGGGGTGTTGTCAGGTGCTCTTGATGTATCTTATTTTACCGAGCGCAGGTAAGCGATCAGATTGGCGATCTGCCGCTCGTCGCTCAAGCCCCAGAAGCGCATGCTGGTGCCCGGCACCACCTGCTTGGGATCGCGGATGAACGCCGCCAGCTGCGCCTCGGTCCAGACGATGCGCGAGCCTTTCATGGCCGGCGAATAGGCGAAGTCGCGCGTCGAGGCGGCGGGGCGGCCGACGATGCCGGTCAGCTGGGGGCCGAAGGCGGCGCCGGCGGTGCCGCCGATCTGGTGGCACGAGGCGCAGCGGGCGAACACGCGCTGGCCGGCGCCGATGTCGGCGGTGGGCGCGCCAGCGGCCGCCCACGCGGGTGCGCCGCACAGCAGTGCCAGCGCCGCCGCCAGCAGCGGCGCGCCACTGCGCGTGGTGCGCGCGCGGGTCCCGCTCACGCCGCCGCCGCCATCGAGTACGGCGCGACGCCCCGTTTCCTGGCTTTTTCGTCGGGCATGACGAAGGCCAGGCCCTCTTCGAACGAGCGCAGCACCATGTCGACCTGGGCATCGACGACGCCCTGGTGGGCGGTGTCTTCGTCGAATGGCAGGCGGATCGTCGCCAGCAGCGCATGCGGCAGGTTGGCGCGCATTTCGCGGGCGGCCGCCAGCCACTGTTCGAGCGCGTCGCCGGCGGGATAGGCCAGGAAAATTGTCGACACCAGGTCGGGGCGGCGGTTTTCCGGCACGTCGCGCTCGACGGTGGCGGTGACGCTGCGCGCGTCGATGCCCACTTCGCGCAGCGAGCGCACCAGCAGTTCGGTGAGCAGGTCGTCGCGCTCGGAGGGCAGGCCCACGCACAGCACCACCGAATGGGCGGCCACGTCGAGCGAACCCTGCCAGCGGCCCAGCCGCGCTTCGCGCATCTGGCGCAGGTGGGCGCCCACGTTGGCGTCGAGCAGCGACACATCACGCCGGCGCGCGCGCCGGTTGGGCGCGTTGGAAATGGGCGTGAGCGTGGCGGCCACTTCGGCAATCGTCGCGCGCACCTGTTTTTCCTGCGCTTCGTCGGTCTGTCCCAGGTCGTGGTCGCTCACCGCCAGCACCAGGCCGGGCAGCAGGATCTGGTCGCAGTAACGGGCAAAACTGGAGTGGCGCAGGTAGGCGCGGGCGTCGGCGATGATGGCGCGCGTGTCGCCCAGCAGGAAGCGCTGGTAGATGCGCTCGGCCGCGCTCATGCTGGTGGCGTGCCCCAGCAGGGTCGAGAAGGTTTCCAGCGAGCGCACGTGGCGCCCCGCCACCACCAGGCACAGCGTCAGCGGGGTCGACAGCAGCAGGCCGATCGGCCCCCAGATAGCGGCCCAGAACAGCGCCGAAATGATGATCGACAGGGGCGACATGCCGGCGCTGCGCCCGTACACCTTCGGCTCGACCACGTGCGCCACCAGCACCTCGATGATCAGGAACAGGGTCAGGCAGGAAAACGCCAGTTGCCAGCCCGGATCGATGGCGGCGACGAACAAGGTCATGGCGGCGGCGGCGATCATCACGCCCAGGTAGGGCACGAAGCGCAGCATCGCCGCCAGTGCGCCGAACACGGCCGCGTGGGGAATGCCGGCAATCCACAATCCGATACCGAGCACGGTGCCGAAGGTGACGTTGACCACCAGTTGCGAAAAGAAGAAACGGGAGATGCCGGCGGTGGCATCCGACAAGGCCTTGATGGTGCGCCGCCGCTCCGACTGGCCGGCGAACATGACGAGCCGGTCGCGCAGCGAATCGTGTTCGAGCAGGATGAAAATGAGCAGCACCAGCACGATGCCCGCTTCGCCCACCGGTCCCCAGGCGTAGGCGACGACGCGCATGATGGCGTCCTTGGTGGTCACTTTCGGGGCGCGGATTTCCACCGGCAGCGGTTGCGAGGGGTTGACGACCAGTTGTTGTTGCTGTTGCTGCTGCAGGGTGCCCCGTTTCGACGTCAGGCCCGGCACGGCCAGCGGCGCCGGCATCGACGGCGAGACCGAATTGAGTTCCGCTTCCAGGCGGGCGAACGGGCGCTCCGTCACCTCGCGCACTTTTTCAATCTTGGTGCGGATGGCGGCGCGGTACTTCGGCAGGTCGCCCGCCACCGCCGCCAGCTGGAACGCCAGCACGGTGCCGATGGCGGCGATGGTGCTGGCGGCAATCACCACGGCGATCAGGGTCGCCGGCATCTGCCCCAGCCGGGCGCGCCGGCGCAACTGCCGCACCAGCGGGGCGATCATCAGGCTCAGGATCGACGCCAGGGCGATCGGCTGGAGCACGTCGCGGCCAAAATACAGGAGCGCCAGTACACAGGTGGCGGCGACGACGGCGATGGGAGTAAGACGCTTCAAGGGAAACTGACGAGAAAGTGGACGCTCGTAACTTATAGGAAAACGCTGCATTGCGCAAACGAACGGTGCGCAATGGGGCAGGGGTGATGTTGCAGGTGCACATAGTAACCCTGCACGCGCGTGGCAAGCCGTGGGGGCGCACCTTGCAGATCGTGGCGCTGGTGGGGGACGCCGGCGATGCCGGCGGCGTCGGCCGCTTCAGTCAGGCGCGCTGGCCCAACGGCGGCAAGCGCATCAGCGCTGCATGCCCCAGCGGCGGATGCTGATTTTCTCCAGCACCTGGAACACCAGGTGTTCGGCCACCAGGCCCACCAGGATCACGGCGGCCAGGCCGGCGAACACCTTGTCGGTATAGAGCTCGTTGCGGCTCTGAAAAATGTACCAGCCCATGCCACCCTTGCCCGAGGTGGTGCCGAAAATGAGTTCGGCGGCGATCAGGGTGCGCCAGGAAAACGCCCAGCCGATCTTTAGGCCCGACAGGATCGCCGGCAGGGCGGCCGGCACCAGGATGTACACGATCAGGCGCAGGCCCGTCAGGCCGTAATTGCGCCCGGCCAGCGTCAGCGTCTGCGGCACGCCCCGAAAGCCGGCGTAGGTGGCCAGCGCCAGCGGCCAGGTGACCGAGTGCACGAGCACGAAGATCAGGCTGCCCTGGCCCAGGCCGAACCACAGCAGGGCCAGCGGCAGCAGCGCGATCGCCGGCAGCGGGTTGAACATGGCGGTGGCCGTTTCCAGCAGGTCGCGCCCCAGCCTGCTGGCCATCGCCAGCGCGGTGAGCACAAAGGCGCAGGCGATGCCGGCCCCGTAGCCGGTCAGCAGCACGCCCAGCGAGACTTTCAGGTAGCCGCCGATCTCACCGGAGGCCACCCCGGCGGCGAAAGCCTGCGCCGTCTGCACGAAGCCGGGCAGCAGCAGGTCGTTGTTCTGCCAGCGCGCCAGCGCCTCCCACAGGACCGCCAGCAGCACCAGCAGGACGCTTTTGCGCAGCCAGCCGTGCTCGAACAGGGCGGCCACGGTGGCGCGGCGCGGGGCCACGCCACGCGCCGCCGCGCCGTTCCACGGCGCCAGCACGTATTCGATATCCGGCCGTACCGGCGGCTCCCATTGCGCGCTCATGGCACGAGCGCGCGCGCGCCGCTGGTGGTGATGGTGGCGGCGGTGCCGGCGGCCGGTTCGCCCGCCGGCGGTGCGCCGAACAGCAGCCGGTGGATGCGGCTGGCGGCGGCCTGGAACGGCGCGCTGCCGCTGCTGGCCAGGGTGAACTGGCCGCTGCCCAGCTCGGCCCGCACGCGTCCCGGGTGGGGAGAAAGCAGCAAGATGCGCTTGCCCACCACCAGCGCTTCCTCGATCGAGTGGGTGACGAACAGCATGGTGAAGCGGTGTTCTTCCCACAAGGCTTGCAGTTGTTCCTGCATCTGACGGCGCGTCAGGGCGTCGAGCGCGGCGAACGGCTCGTCCATCAGCAGGATGTCGGGCTGCATGGCCAGCGCGCGGGCGATGGCCACGCGCGCTTTCATGCCGCCCGACAGGGTGTGGGGATAGGCGTCGGCGAACGGCGCCAGGCCCACCCGCGCCAGCCAGTCGAGCGCGCGCCGTTCGGCCTGGCGGCGCTCGATGCCCACCGCCAGCATGGGAAACATGACGTTGGCCTTGACGGTTTTCCAGGGCGGCAGCTGATCAAATTCCTGGAACACCACGATGCGGTCGGGCCCCGGCTTGGTGATCGGCCGTCCGCCCAGGGTCAGGCTGCCGGCGCTGGGTGTGATGAAGCCGCCGACCGCCTTGAGCAGGGTCGACTTGCCGCAGCCGGAAGGACCGAGCAGGACGAAGCGCTCGCCGCGGAACAGCGCGAAGCTGACCTGGTGCACGGCGCGCACGCTGGCGCCCCGTTCGCCGCGGTAGTCGATGGTGACGCCATCGGCGCGCAGCAGCGGCTGCGAGACCAGGTGCAGGTCGGCTGTGGCCATCTCAGCTGCCCGTGGCCAGTGCCGGGTGGTCGAAGAAATAATCGCGCCACGAGGCGGGCTTGTTCTTCAGCGCGCCCGAGCGGGCCATGAACTCGGCCAGCCCCAGGGTGTTTTGCGGCGCCACCTTGAAGTCGACTTTCGGATTGGTGATCACCTTGAGCAGCAGGGCGCGGTCGATCTTGCTGGCATTGACGCGCAGGTAGGCGTCGGCCGCCAGCTCCGGCTTGGCCTTGATCAGCGCGGCCGCTTCGGCCAGTGCGGCGACGAACGCGCGGCTGGTTTTCGGATTGTCTTTTAGGTATTTTTCGGTGGCATACAACACCGTCAAGGAGCCGGGGCCGCCCTGCACCTCGTAGGAGTCGAGTATCACGTGGGCCTTCGGATTGCCGGCCAGTTCCTGCTCCTGGTAGGGCGGAGTGGCGAAATGGGCGTTGATTTCCGTGCCGCCGGCGATGATCGCGGCGGTGGCGTCGGGGTGGGGCAGCGACTGGGTGAACGGGTCGAGCCGCCTGGACTGGTCGACGCCCCATTGCTTCGCCGCGGCCATATGCAGGATGCGCGCCTGCACCGACACCTGCGCCGCCGGCAGCGCGATGCGGTCCTTGGCGCCCAGGTCGGCGATGGTCTTGACGGCCGGATTGGTGCTCACCAGCTGGTAGGGGAAATTGCCCAGCGAAGCCACGCCACGCACGTTCTGGCGCCCGCGCGTGCGGTCCCAGATGGTCAGCAGGGGCCCCACGCCGGCGCCGCCGATGTCGATCGAGCCGGCCAGCAGGGCGTCGTTGACGGCGTTGCCGCCCGATAGCTTGATCCAGTCGACGTCGATGTCGATGCCTTCCTTCTTGCCGTGCTTTTCAATGAGCTTCTGGTCCTGGGCGACGTTGAGCATCAGGTAGACGATGCCGTACTGTTCGGCGATACGAATCTTGCCTTCGGCATGGGCGTTGGTGGCCAGCAGCAGGGTGGCGGCGGCGATCGCGGTGAGGCATTTTTTCATGTTGGGGTCGTCAATCAGTGGTGTGGCGTGGTCAGAAAGGCGCGTCGCCCTCGATGGTGGTGCGGTAGAGCATGCGGCGCTGGTCGGCCGGGCAGCCGGCCGCCAGATGGGTGACGCTGCGGTTGTCCCAGAACACCAGGTCGCCCGCCTGCCAGCGGTGGCGATACACCAGGCTGGGGTTGCTGCTGTGATCGAACAGCGCCTGCAGCAGGGCGCGGCTTTCGCTGTCGGGCAGGCCGATGATGCGGGTGGTGAAATGCTCGCTGACGAACAGGGCCGGCTGGCCCGTCTCGGGATGGCGCCGCACCACCGGGTGGATGGCCGGCGTCACCTCGTCGATCTGCGCCTGGGTCAGGTCCGGTCGCCAGGGATTGCGCTTTTGCAGCTCGGCATATTTCGCCAGATAGCTGTGCTCGGCGCGTGCCTCGCTCACCGCCGCCCGCAGGTCGGCCGGCAGGGTGTTCCAGGCCGTGTGCTGGTTGGCGAACAGGGTGTCGCCGCCTTCTTGCGGCAATTCTTGCGCGTGCAGCATGGAGCCCAGGCTGGGAATGGCTTTATAGGACAGGTCGGAGTGCCAGTAGTGGCCGGCGTCGCCCAGGCCTATGGGCTGGCCGTTCTCGCGGATGTTCGAGATGATCAGCACTTCCGGGTCCGAGGCCAGCTGGAACTGGCGCAACACGTGGATTTGCAGGGGGCCGAAGCGGCGGCTGAAGCGCACCTGCTGGCGGGGGCTGATCTGCTGATCGCGAAACACCAGCACGTGGTGATCGAGGTGGGCCTGGTGCAGGACGGCGAAATCGTCGTCGTCGAGCGGGGCGCCCACGTCGAGGCCGATGACCTCGGCGCCGAGCGGGGCGTCGAAGGGGACGATGGTAAAACCGGGACGGAATTTGAGCAGGGCGGACATGATGGCGGCGCGGACGCTGGCTGGATCGGTGGCCCAGCTTAGCCGCTGCGGCGGTGCCCTCAAACGAAGCTTTTCGGCTATCGTCATGCGCTGGCCGAACTTGGCGGGCGCGCGCTGCAGATTAAGTGGCAATTAAAACAATATTAATAATATTGAAGCTTACCCACAGATTCTGTGGATAAAACGACCACGTTGCGCGGGACCTGCGGGGCGCGCCACGCTTTCCATCGGCGTGCTCAAAAAACAGGCAGTTACTGCAGTACAGGGGCTGCCGGCACGCGCGCCGCAAGTGCGTCATAATCGAACGCTCTTGTCAAGGAACCCACCATGAGCGCCTCCCCCGCAGATTTGTCGCATTTCACGATCACCGCCAAGTGGCCGGCGGCCCACCCCGAGCGCCTGCAGCTGTATTCGCTGCCCACGCCCAATGGCGTGAAGGTCGGCATCATGCTCGAAGAAACCGGCCTGCCTTACGAGCCCCACCTGGTCAATTTCGCCACCGATGACCAGTTGAGCGATGCCTTCCTCTCGCTCAATCCAAATAACAAGATTCCCGCGATCATCGATCCGGACGGACCGGGCGGCCAGCCGCTGGCCCTGTTCGAGTCGGGCGCCATTTTGCTGTACCTGGCCGAGAAAACCGGCCAGTTGCTGCCCGCCGATGCGGCCGGCCGTTACCATGCCCTGCAGTGGCTGATGTTCCAGATGGGCGGCATCGGCCCGATGTTCGGCCAGCTGGGCTTTTTTCATAAATTCGCCGGCAAGCAGATCGAGGACCCCCGTCCGCTCGCGCGCTACGTGGGCGAAAGCCGGCGCCTGCTGGGCGTGCTGGAGCGGCAGTTGCGCGGCAAGCAGTGGCTGCTGGGCGACGCTTACTGCATCGCCGACATCGCCACCTTTCCGTGGGTGGCCAACCTGGTGGGTTTCTATGACGCCGCCGAACTGGTCGGCTATGCCGATTTCCCCGAAGTGCAGCGGGTGGTGGCGGCCTTCCTGGCGCGCCCGGCGGTGGTGAAGGGCCTGCAGATTCCCGCCCGCCCCGCCTGAGCGGGGCGCCATGGTCAAGCGGGGCGCGTCGCCTTGAACATGGCCCGGATGTAATTGGCCGTGCCATCGAAATCGAAGGCCAGCAAGGCCATGTCGAATTCGTGGTCGTCGAAGACGGCCGGATTGGAGCAATTCGAAAACGTCACGACGATACAGCCACCGGGCGCCAGCAAGGCGCCGGCGCCTTGCATAAAACGCTGAAACAGCGAGCCGCCGGAATCGGACAAGGTGCGCTCCTCGATTGCAATGTCGCGATCGACATGAAAAAACGGCGGATTAAACGCAATCACGTCGAATGTTTCACCGCTAAAGGCCGAAAACAGGTCGGACTGGCGCACATCGACGGCGAGCGCGTTGGCGCGCGCATTGGCCGCCGTCGCCGCCACGGCGGCGGCATCGATGTCGCCCGCATGGGCTTGCCAGCCGCAGCGCGCCGCCAGCAGGGCGATGGCGCCGGCGCCGCAGCCCACTTCAAGAAAGCGCCGCCCCTTGCCCTGCAGTAAGCCGGCCGCCTCGAAATGGTCCGCGAAAAAACGGGTCGAACTGGTGTCGTGGGGGGAATAGACGCCCGCGCCCGCGTCCAGTTGCAGGCCATGCAGCACGAAGCTGCCGGGCGTGGCCACCTGTTCGAGCACGGCGCGATAACCTTCCAGAAATACGGCCTCCTTGATGGGCTGCTGGCACGCTGCGATCAATTGATTTACAAAACTTGTCATCGGGCTGATTTCTCAAAAGCGGGGAGTGGTTGCCGCGCGCAGGCAATCGAGGCGGCAGCTTATTTTTCTCGCGGAATATTAACGCAGCTTCGCGCTACCCGAACAGCTTTATTGCCCGCCCAGGGCAATTGCCGGGAAAAAATAACAATCCGGGGGCGGTTGTCAGAAGCAAGGAAAAAGGTTAATCTGGCATTAATTTTTAATTAACATCAAGCGCGGCTGAAGCTGCCTCTTTCCCTCATGAGCGATCTGCCCGTTTCCCTTTCCAAAGACCAGCCCGTCAAGGACAGCGGGGGCGCGCAGCCAGGCGCCGCCGCCCCGGTGGGGGTGCGCGCGGTGGTGGCCAGCCACGTCGAGCGCCTGACCCGCTTCGACGACGCCGACCTGGGCGAGCGACAGGACGAGCAGCAGATCGCCGTCAAGCTGGCGCTCGAACGTCACCATGGCGTCAGCTTCGCCATCACGCGCTTTCGCGGCAAGGGACGCTTGCCGGCCTCGGCCACGCGGCTGACCAGCAAGGCCGCCATGGAGGCCACCCTCGACGAGCGCCTCGACGAAGCCGGTGACGAGGTGGGCGCCGCCATGGCGCGCTGGGCCGGCGCCGACCAGCGCGCCTACCGCCGGGTAATGCGCAGCGCCGATGCCTTTCTCGCCGCGCCCTGCGCAGCCGGTTACGAACACACCTGCCGCGGCTGCCGCGGCGCCCGCCAGCTCACGTGCGACAATTGCCGCGGCAGGGGAAAGATCAGCTGTTCGCCCTGCGCGGGGACGGGCAAAATCAATTGCAGCAACTGCGGCGGCAGCCGGAAAAAAAGCTGCAGCGGCTGTTATGGCAGCGGCAGCGTCCAGGAGTCGGTCAGCAACCAGGTGTGGGACTCCTCGACCAACAGCTATCACTATGTGAGCGGCACCAGGACCGTGTCCTGCTCGGGCTGTTCCGGGTCCGGCTACCTCAGTTGTTATTCCTGCGATTACGCCGGCAAGGTCCGTTGCGGCGCCTGCGGCGGCGATGGCGACATCGGCTGCCGGCCGTGCGGGCGCACCGGCAAGGTCGATTGCGGCACCTGCGCCGCCACCGGCATCGAGCACGCCGGCGGGATCGTTGCCGCCAGCGTGGAGGCGGCTGAATCGCTGGCCATTGCCGGCGCCAACCAGCGCTTGAGCGCCTTGGTGCGCCAGCGCATTGCGACGGCCGAGCTGCCCGCCTACGGCGCCCTGCTGGGGGTGACGCACCAGGCCGGCGACAGTGCGGTGGTGTCGACCTACACGATGCGGCTGGACGTGCGCCACGCCGCCATGCGCGCGCGCGAGCGTGAATTCAGCCTGTACGGTTTCGGCCCCGCGTGTGCCGTGCTGGACTTCTGCAATATCGTCGGCCACATGCTCGAAGACGATCTGCAGGCCTTCGAAGCCGATCTGCTGCAGGCGCGCCGCTGGCGCCTCAAGCGCGCCGGCGGCGACGGCGTGCTGGCGGCGAGCGCGCGCTTTCTGCGCTCCGAACTGAACATGGAAATCGTCGAGCATGCCAATGGCGCCGCCGCCGACGCCGCCGCCGTGGAGCAACGCTTCTCTGGCCTGGTCGATGCGGCCTATATCGCCCGGGTGGTGGCGGCACTGGGCCGCGCCACCGGCCACATCTACGGCGACCAGATGCGCGCGCCGGCGCTGGTCCTGTGCGGCCTTGTGGCCCTTGCCGCCGCCGCCACCGCGGTGGCGCAGTGGCCCGATCCGCGCGCCCCGCTCAGTGCGGCCGCCTGCATGGGCGCCGCCGCGGCGGCCTGGCTGGTGCTCGAATGGTGGCAGCAGCGCGCCATCATGCGCGGTTTCGACGGGGACATCGGCGCGCGCATGCTTGCCCGCATCAAGGCCGATGGCAGCGTGCGCAACTGGCGCATCGGCATGCTGCTGGCGGCGGGTGTCGCCGCCGGCCTGGGGCAGGCGGGCGCCTTGAAGGTGCCGGCCGTGCGCGCCCTGCACGCCGAGCGGGCCGCCGTGTCGGGCGCGCGCGCCGATATCGACGGCTGGTTCGGCCAGTCCGATCCCGACTACCGGCAGCGCGTCTATCCGGCGCAGGCAGGGCTGCGCGCGCAAGCGCAGGCCGGCAACGCGGCGGCGCAAACGGTGCTGGCGTGGCAATTGCTGTTGGGGGCGGGCGGGGTGCCGCAGGACCTGGCCGGGGCTGGCGCGCTGCTCGACCAGCTCAAGGCCGCCGGCGCCCGGGGGGCCAGCTTGCCGGTCGCGGACGCCATCCTGGTCTTGCAGCGCGAGGCCACGCCGGCGCAGCAGCGCGATGCCGCCGCGCTGCTGGGCCAACTGGCCGAGCGGCTCGACTTTGCCGAGGCGCGCTACTGGCAGGCGCGCAGCCATATCGATCCGCGCAGCGCCACGTTCGACAGCGCGCGCGCGGTCAAACTGCTCGATCGCGCGGCCCGGCAGGGCCATGCGCATGCGGCCCTGTTGCTCGGCCAGGTGTTCGCCGAAGGGCGCGCCGTCAGGCAGGACCGCCGCCGCGCGCGCCAGTTGCTGCAACTGGCGGCCAGCCGCGGCCTCGATGAGGCGCGCGAAGCGCTGGGCAAGCTGCGCTAATTACGAGCCGGCCCGGCCCGGGGGCATGCCAGGCGTCAGGCCTTCTTGACGTACATGGTTTTCAGGCTCATCGCGCCAAAACCGTCGATCTTGCAATCGATGTCGTGGTCGCTGTCGACCAGGCGGATGTTCTTGACCTTGGTGCCCATCTTGACGGTGCCGGCCGAACCCTTCAGTTTCAAGTCCTTGATGACGGTGACGGTGTCGCCGTCCTGCAGGATGGCGCCGCTGGCGTCCTTGTAGACGCGCGGGCCGGCGGCGGCATCTTCGCTGGCGGCCTCGCTGGCCTGCCATTCATGGCCGCATTCAGGGCAGTTCAGTTGCGCGCCGTCGTCGTAGGTGAAGGCGGACTGGCATTGGGGGCAGGGTGGCAAGGCGGTCATGGCTGCGGTCTTTATAGTGGGAAAACGCGCAGTATACAGGGCGGCGCCCGCCCGGCCCTCAATCGATGGCGAGCACCCCCACCACGGCCTCGCCCAGCGCCAGTTCGATGAAGCGAACGGCGCGCGGGTCGTGCGTCCATTCCGTCAATGCTTCGCCGCGCAGCTTCAGGGCCGCTTCGCGCCGCACCCAGGCGCGGCAGAACGCCAGCGGCCGCGCCGGGGCATCGGCGGCGGCCAGCAGGCTCGCCGTCGCCATGCCCAGGTAATCGTGGGCCACCCGCGCCCAGTCGCTGGCCAGGCCGATCTGCATGACATCGAGGCCCACCGCGCCCGTGCGATGCAGCGCCGCCAGCGAGAACTTGGCGGCATGGCTGATCGACATGCCGATGCCGCTGTCGGCGCCATCGAACAGCAGGCGCGGCGCGCTGCCCGGCGCGCCCGCCACTTCGAGCCGTTCGGCGCCCACGCCCGTGAGCAGGGCGGCCACCTCGCAGGCGGCGGCGCGGATGTCGGCCCTGGCCCGCGCACGTACGCTGGCCGGGCGGGCATCGGCGCCGGCCGGGATCGTCGTCATCAGCACCAGCAGATCGTCGTGCCAGGCCGGCGCCGGCGTCCCCGCCGCGCCCGGCCAGTGCAACACGGGCAGCGCCTTCATCGGGCCGGCGCCGCCGGTGTCCCGGTCCAGCTGGTGCCGGCCGGGATGTGTTCGCCCTTCATCACCAGGGTCAGCGCCGCCAGGCGGGCGTTGTCGCCCACCTTGGCGCTGTAGAGCACGGCGCTGCGGGGTCCCAGGTAGACCTTGCTGCCGATGTCGACCACATCGATTTTCATGATGCGGTCCTCGAACAGGTGGGTTTGCGGGCAGGACAGGGCGTTCAGTTCGCTGTAGTCGCCGATGTGCACGCAATCGAACTCGGTGATGTCGGTGGTGTCGAGGTAGACGCCGCGGCCGATTTTCGCGCCCAGCAGATTGAACGCCAGCGGCAGCCACGGGGTGCCCCGCAAATAGCGCATGAAATTCGGCACGGCGATGCCTTCGTACAGGTTGGTGACGCCTTCGGAGAGCCAGACGAACGGCGTCCACATCGGTTCGGCGCGTTTGCGGTAGCGCCCCAGCAGCAGCCACTTGAACACCAGCACGAACAGGTAGTTGCCGATGCCATACACCAGGCCCGCCATGGCCAGGTCGGCCACCACTTCGGACCAGCGGCCGGCGCCGGCGATGGGCACCACGTCGAGTACCACCGTGTAGCCCACCGCGATCACCACCGCGTGCGGGGCGACGATGCGGAACGCTTCGACCAGGGTGCGGCCGGCGCGGCGCAGCGCCGATGGCCGGTAGGTCAGCCATTCGGGATAGCCGCTGATTTCTTCGCGCGCCGGCAGGTGGATCGGCGGCGAACCGAGCCAGGTGTCGCCGCTCTTCATGCGCTCGTTGGCGGGCGCGTGGGTATGCACGCCCACCAGCACGCGCTCGGGCAGGATTGTGCCGTCGGGAATATAGCTGCCGTTGCCGACGAAGCTGCGCGCCGAAATCACGGTCGGCTGCATGGTCATCCAGCCGCCGTCGATCTGCTCGTCGCCCAGCATGACGGCGTCGGCAATGAAGGTCTCGTCGCCCAGCGTGAGCATGTCCGGCACCACCCCCATGGCGGTGGAAATTTCAGCGTCGCGGCCCACCTTGGCGCCCAGCAGGCGGTACCAGAAGGGGGCGAAGACGGTGGCGTAAATGCCGTGCAGCACATTCAAGCTCGATTCCTGGATGTGGCTGACGAGCCACTTGGCGCAGTAGGTGCGGCTGTGCACGGCGGAGCGGCCCGGCTCCAGGCGGGGCAGGGCGCCCCAGCGGATGCCGGCCGACACCAGCGCCGTCAGCACGATCAGCACCGCGCTGGCGGGAAAGGCCAGGATGAAGTAACGGGCCAGCTGGGTGGCGATGCTGTCGCCGGCCAGCCACGGCATGATGTCGCGCTCGTCGAGCCAGTCGATCAGCACGAAACTGGGGAACACGGGCATGAAGAACAGGGTCGAGATGAGCAGCATGCCGAACACGAAATAGGCCGCTTCGGCCGCCAGGCGGGTGTTCGAGACGGCCGGGCGGGGCGGCAGATCGGTGACGAAGGGGCCCAGGTCGCGCGCGGGCGAACCGCCCCAGGTGCGGCCGCGCGGCACCGCCATGCCGTCGAGCAAAGCGGCCTGGCCTTCCAGGTGACCGAGCACGGCCACCGACGTATTGCCTTCCAGCACAGCGTACGAGGCCACGCAGGCTTCGTCGTCGATCGCGATGGCGCCCAGCAGCAGGCGGCCCCGCTCGACCCGGGCGTTCTCAAAATTGACGGCATTGCCGATGCTGACGTTGTCGCCCAGCGTGAGCAGGTCGGGCGCGCGCAGGGTCATCGAACCGATGATGACGTCGCGCCCCACCTTCGCGCCCAGCGCCCGCAGCCACCAGTTGTAGAGCGACGAGCCGCCCAGCAAATAGGTGGGCGCCGACTCGACCAGGCGGTCGGCCAGCCACCAGCGGTAATAGGTCAGGCCCCACAAGGGGTAGGAGCCGGCTTGCAGGCGACCGGCGATGAGCCACTTGCCGGCCACGGCGATGATGAATTCCATCGCGGTGGCCAGCAGGAACACGAGGATCGAGGCGGCGATCGCCACCGCCACCGAGTCGCCGGGCGAGCCGGTATAGAAGTGATAGGTGAAAAACGGCGCCAGCCACTGGGCCATGCGCAGGGTGACCAGGGCCGGCACCGCCGCCGCCTGGGCCAGGCCGCAGCGCCAGCGCTGCCAGGCCGACGGCGGCGTCCAGTCGGCCTGGGCGGCGCCGGCGGCGGGAGCGTCGGCCAGCGCGATGGCCAGTGCGCCGATCTTGCGGTGCTGGTAGATGTCGCGCACGGTGACGTGGGCGAAATCGGCGCGCGCGCGCAGGGCCGAGGCGAGGCGGGCGGCAAAAAAGGAGTGGCCGCCCAGGTCGCTGAAGAAATCGGCCTGGCGCACGATGGCCTGGCCGGGAAACAGCTTGGCCAGTTCGGCGAACAGGGCCACTTCGGCCGGCGTCTCCGGCAGGTCCGACTCGCCGTCGGCGCCCGCCGTCGGGGCCGACAGGGGCAGCGCGCGCAAGGCCTTGCGGTCGATCTTGCCCGAGGTCAGGCGCGGCATCAGGCCCAGCAACTCGTAGCGGCCCGGCACCATGTAGGGCGGCAAATGCGCGACCAGGGCGTGGCGCAGGGCGCTGCCGGTGAGGGCCTCGGCGGTGGCGTCGGCGGACGGCACGATGTAGGCCACCAGCTGGTCGATGCCATCGTCTTTGCGCAGCAGTACGGCGACCGTGCCGACCGCGCCCTGCTGGGCCAGCACCGCTTCGATTTCGCCCAGCTCGACGCGAAAGCCGCGGATCTTGACCTGGTCGTCGGTGCGGCCCAGGCATTGCACGTCGCCGTCGGCATCGATGCGGGCCAGGTCGCCGGTGCGGTACAGGCGGCTGTCGTGCGCGCCGGTGGCCCAGGGGTTGGGCAGAAATTTTTCCGCCGTCAGGTCGGGGCGGCCCAGGTAGCCGGCCGCCAGGCCGATGCCGGTGATGCACAGCTCGCCCGTTTCGCCACGCGGCAACAAGGTCAGCGGCCCCTCGGCGGCGCCGATCACCAGCAGGCCGTAGTTGGGCAGCGGCGTGCCGATGGTGATGGTGCGGCCGGGCGTGAGCCGGGCCAGGCTGGCCGAGACGGTCGCCTCGGTGGGCCCGTAGGTATTGAACATCTGCCGCTCGGGACGCCACCAGCGTTTGACGACGGCATCGGGGCACATCTCGCCGCCCAGGTTAATCAGGCGCAAGGTGGCGACGTCTTCGGCAAACAGGGCCAGCAGGGTGGGCACCGCGTGCAGCACGGTGACGTGGTTGGCCGCGAGCAGGCGCGGCAGCGTTTCCGGATCGCCGGCGATGTCTTTCGGGCCCACCCACAAGGTGGCGCCGACCAGGTAGGCGATCCAGATTTCCTCGAACGACATGTCGAAGGCCACCGAAAAGCCCTGGTAGACGCGGTCGTCGGCGCGCACGCCCAGCACGGCGTTTTCGCTGCGCAGGAAGTGGCAGATGCTGCGCTGGGTGATGACAATGCCCTTCGGCTTGCCGGTCGAACCGGAGGTGTAGATGACGTAGGCGGGGGCGTCGGCCGCGACGGCGCCGCGCACGCTCGTGCTGGCGCCGGCCGCGTCGAGCAGCGCTTCGTGGGTCCAGATGGGCGCCGGCACGCCGGCCAGCTGCTGGGCGAAGTCGGCGGCGGTGACGACGCCGACGGCGCCGGCGTCCTCCATGCACACGAGCAGGCGCTCGACGGGGGTGTCCTGGTCGACCGGCAGCCAGGCGGCGCCGGTCTTGGCGATGGCCAGCTGGCAGACCAGCAGCTCGATGCCGCGCGGCATCCACAGGCCGACGATGTCGCCCGCCTTGACGCCGGCGTCGAGCAGGCGCGCGGCCGCGCGGCCAGCGAGGGCGTCGAGTTCGGCGTAGCTCACTGCGCGCTCGCCGTAGATCAGGGCGATCTGTCCGGGTGCGCGGCGCGCGCTCGCTTCGAACAGGTCGGCCAGGATCTCATCGCGCAGTAACTCGGGTGCGGCTGGACCGTACAGGATATCAGGATGGTGGTGGGTGGCGGGTACTGCGGTGACGGAATAGTCGTTCATTCAGGTTCGGTTTGGCATAGGCGCCGCAGGGTGCGGGACCAGGCACCACCTTACAGTAAATTTGCCTGAAACAAGGGCGCACGCGCACCTTTTTGGACCACTTCATGCTCCCGGCTGGCGCTTGCCGCCGTATTGCGGTAATTTTGGCGCCCTCACCGTGCAGTGTGGCGTTTCCGACAGGACCAGGCCCGAGGCGCGCCAATGAGCAGTACGCCATGCCCGCAGGCAGTATCAACATTTTACGGTGAAAGCGCCTCGTTTCAAGGGGCGCTGAGGCCATCTGCCGCTGCGGTCCCTTACGGCGCCAGCAGATCGGCGCGCGGCAGGTCCCACGGCGGCAGCGGTGCCGGGCAGGCGCGGTCCTTGAAAAGGTCCAGGTCGATGGCGGTAAAATTGCTCGCCACCGTGGTGCCGAAGCGCAGGTCCGAGGCGGTTGCGCCGTCGAGCAAGGGCGTGCGCGCAAAGCGCAGCCAGGCGTGCAGCCAGCAATCGGTGGCGGCGCGGCGGCGCAGCGCCTGCAGGCTGGCGCTGTTGTCACTGAGCAGCCCCAGCCCCAGCTGGGCGTCGACCGTGGTCAGCGCACCCGTCAAGGCGGCGGGGCAGGCCGTCACCGGCAGCAGGGCGGGCGCCAGGCTGAGCACGCCGCGGCGTACGTGGTAGGTGTCGCCCGTGCGTGCGCGCTCGATGGCGGCGAAACTCCAGCACAGGGGATTGGCGGGGTAGGCGGTGAGGGCGACATCGACCAGCACCGCGGACGGCGCGCGCCGCCCCAGTTCGGCCACCAGGCGCGCGCGCGCCGTCGCCGATCCCAGCGCCTGCATGCCGATGAACACCAGGCACAGGCCCAGGCCCGTGAGCAGGGACTGCCTCGGGCCCGCGCGCGCCGCGCCGGCCGCCGCCATGCCGACGGCCGCCAGCAGCACCAGCGAAGCCCAGTGCAGCAAGCCCGCCAGCGCGCAGGCGCCCAGCAGTGCCGCCAGCAGCAGCGCCAGGGCCCAGCGCAGCGGGCGGCGCCCGATCGTCATGAGCAGGGGCACGCCCGCGCCCAGCCAGAACAGCGGCTCGACGATGAACACCAGGTCGCCGTACAGCCAGCGCATGTCGAAGGGATAAAACGGGTGGATGCCGTAGGAATTCATCGAATCCATGCCGATGTGCAGCAGGAAGCCGCCGATCACCGTCCCCGCCAGCGCGCCGCGGGCAGGCGCGCTGGCGCTGAGCAGGTGGCGCGCCGCCGGCCAAAGCAGCCACAGCAAGGCGCACAGCAGCAGCGCCTGCGGTATCTCCAGCAGCAAGGTATGGGTGTGGCCCCGGTGATGCAGCAGGTAGCCCAGCGGCGCGGGCAGCAGCTTGACCAGCACCAGGTCCAGGTCGGGGAAATTGCTGGCGCAGGCACAGGCGGTGAGCAGCAGGCGGCGCCGGGTTTGCTGGGCGGGGGCGGCCGCTTCGGGGCGGACGCTGCGATGGAGCAGTTCGCCGACGGCGAGGCCGACGATGGTGTGGGTTAGATTGTCCATGGCGCAATATTACAGGGTCGCCCGCGATTGCTGCGGGCAGGCCGCCGCGGCCGCTGGCGGCGTGCGAAAGCCGGTGTATTGGCCGTTTGATTAATTTACAATGAGGGTTATCGCGCGCCGGCCTTGTCCCTGGGCATGGTGCGGGGCGCCGATGTCAAGACGCGCCGCTTTGCCACGGCCCCCTCATTTTCCTCACTGATTCCTGACCATGCCCCTCACATCCCCTGCCGACGTTCCCTGCAAGGTCGAGCGCTCCCCCATCCACGGCAACGGGGTGTTCGCCACCCGCGCCATCGAAGCGGGCGAGCGCATCATCGAGTACACGGGCAAGCGCATCGACTGGCCCGAAGCCTTGCGCCGCACGGCAGCGGCCAATGGCCCCGTCAACCACACCTTTTATTTCAGCCTGGCCGATGGCCAGGTGATCGACGGTGGCGACGAGGGCAACGATGCCCGCTGGATCAACCACGCTTGCGGCCCCAACTGCGAGGCCTACGAAGACGAGGGCCGCGTGTTCATCCACGCCCTGCACCAGATCGAGGCGGGCGAGGAGCTCAACTATAACTATGCGCTGGTCTACGACGAGCGCCACACCAAGGCGGTGAAGAAATCGTTTGCCTGCCTGTGCGGCACGCCCGAGTGCCAGGGCACCATGCTGGCGCCGAAAAAAAGGAAATCGCGGGCCGCTGGCTGAAGCGGCAGCGCCGGCGTTGTTTTTCTGTGATGCAAGTTTTTCCGTGTCAGTCGGCATTTGGCGCGCGCTGCCGGCTGTGAGATACTCGGCCGCTAGATTCACTAGAGTAACTTTTTAGAGCGACCCGATGCGACTGCCCGGCCTGGCCTTACTGCCGACCAATCTGAAATTTCGTCTCACTGCCGTTGTCGTCGTGCTGGCGCTGGGCGCGGCCTTGCTGGTGGGCCTGATGTCGATGGCGTTTGCCGAGCGCGACATGAAAGCCGTCGTTGCGGCTCAGCAACGCGCGGTGTTGTCGTCGGCGGCGGCGTTTATCGACGACCGCCTGCAAGCGAAGAAACAATTATTGCGCGACATGGCCGATGGCTTGCCCGTCGCCGATCGGGGCGATCCCGCCAGGATCGCCGCGTATCTGGACCGCCACGCCATCCTGCGCTCGGAGTTTTTCAGCATGGCCGCGTTCGCGGCGGACGGGACCCTGCTGGCCACGCTGGCGCCGCTGGCGCCGTTCAATGCCACCGGTTCCCAGTATTTCGACGCCACTGTCGCCGCCAGGCAAGGCATCGTGTCGGCGCCGTTTCGGGGGCGCGGCAATGGGGCGGCGGTGGTGATGGTCACCGCGCCCCTGTTCGATGCGCAGGGCAAGGTGGTGCTGGTGATCACGGGCGGCGTCACCCTGCATGAGAGTGCGTTCCTGCGTCAGCTCGATCATTTGAAGCCGGGACAAACGGGCTTTCTGTTCATCATGACGGGCGACGGCATCCTGATCGACCACCCGGACAAGCGGCGCGAGCTGCAGCACATCAATGCGCGCACGGGCGTGAACCACGCCACCCAGATGGCACTGGCCGGTTTCGAGGGCAGCACCGTGGCCGACAACAAGGAGGGCGAGTCGTGCATCTACAGCTACCAGCGGCTGACGGCGGCCGACTGGATCATCGGCGCCCGCTATCCCGTGAGCGAGGCGTTCGCGCCCATCATCGCCCTGCGCACGCAGGCGCTGGCGGCGGCCGCGCTGGTGGCGCTGGCGGCCGGCGCGGTCGCCTTGCTGCTGATCTACCGCATCCTGGCGCCGCTCGAAGCGCTGCGCCTGAACGTGTCGGCGATCCGGCGGGGCGGCGCCGACATCGCCACCCTGCAAAGCGGTCGCAACGATGAGATCGGTGAACTGGGCGACGCCTTCCACGAGCTGGTGGCCGCACGCGAGGCGGACCAGGCGCGCGTGCGTGCCAGCGAAAAGCGGGCATCGATGATCGCTGACAACATGCCGGCCCTGATCGGTTACATCGACGTGGAACAGCGTTACCAGTTCGCCAACGCGCATTATCTGACGCTGCTGGGGCTGCAGCCGGCGTTGATGGTGGGACGCACCGTGCGCGAGGTCATGGGCGCGGCCAATCACGAGCTGATCGCCGGGCGCATGCAGGCCGCGCTGGCGGGCCAGCGCCAGCACTTCGACCAGCATTTTCCGCTGAGCGCCAGCCATTTCATGATCGACTATATTCCTGAAGTGAACGCCGCTGGCCGCGTCGAAGGCGTCTATGTGCTGGCGCGCGACATCAGCGAGCGGCGCGCGGCCGAAGTGCGCCAGCAACAGAGCGAGCGGCGCCTGAAGCTCATTACCGATCACTTGCCGGTGCTAATTTCCACCATCGACCGCGATCACTGTTTTAGCTTCGGCAATGCCACGTTCGACACCTGGCTGGGGGTGTCGCCGGCATCGCTGGCCGGCCGGCCGGTGGCCGAGGTGCTGGGGGCGGAACTGTATGCGAGCGCCCGCCCGCACCTGGAAAAGGCCTTCGGCGGCTGGGCGGTGACGTTCGAGAGCCCGATGGCGGTGGCCGGCAAGTTGCGCATCGTGGAAACGACCTACGTGCCCGATGTGCAGGCGGACGGCTCGGTGGCGGGCGTGTACGGCTTGACGCACGACCTGACGCGCCTGAAGGAAACGGAAGAAAAATTGATCCGGCTGGCGCGCATCGACAGCCTGACGGGCATCGGCAACCGCCGCCTGTTCGGCGAAGCGCTGCAGCAGGCGATCGGGCGCAGCGGCCACGGCGCCCCGCTGGCGCTGGCCTACCTGGACATCGACCGCTTCAAGAAGATCAACGACAGCCACGGCCATGCCGTCGGCGATGGCGTACTGAAGGAGTTTGCGCGCCGCCTGCAAGCGAGCGTGGCCGTCACCGACACGGTGGCGCGCCTGTCGGGCGACGAGTTCGTGGTGATCATCAAGGCACTGCCGCACGAGGCCGATTGCCTGGCGCTGGCGCAAAAAATCGCCGTGGCCATGCGCGCGCCCTTCGTGGTGGCCAGCCTGCACCTGACCGTCACCACCAGCATCGGCGTGGCCTGCTACGGCGACGGCGCCGTCACCGGCGAGCAGTTGCTGGCCAATGCCGACCACGCCCTGTACCAGGTCAAGCGCGACGGCCGCGATGGCGTCGCCCTGTTCCAGGCCGATTGAGCGCAGGCCCGTTTCAAGGCGCCAGGTTACTGGCGTGAAAGCGGATGTGATCGTGCATGAAGGTGGCGATGAAATAATAGCCGTGGTCGTAGCTGGCGTGGCGGCGGATTTCCAGGCGCTGGCCGGCCTGGGCGCAGGCGTTCTCGAATACATCGGGACGCAACTGCGTGCGCAGGAACTTGTCGCCCAGGCCCTGGTCGATCAGGATGCCCTTGGGGAAGGGCGCCTGCGCTTTACGCATCAGTTCGCTGGCATCGTACTGGGCCCACATGGCGTGGTCGCCCCCCAGGTAGGTCGTGAAGGCCTTTTCGCCCCACGGGCACAGCGAGGGGGCGGCGATGGGCGCGAACGCCGATACCGAGCGGAACAGGTCCGGATGGCGCAGCGCCATCACCAGCGCGCCGTGGCCGCCCATCGAGTGGCCGAAAATGCCCACGCGGGCGCCATCGACGGCAAACTCGGCCAGCACCAGCGCGTGCAGTTCGAGCAGGTAGCTGTGCATGCGGTAGTGCGTGCGCCAGGGCGCCGCCGTGGCGTCGACATAAAAACCGGCGCCCACGCCCACTTCCCAGTCGTCCGCTTCACCGGGCACGCCGGCCCCGCGCGGGCTGGTGTCGGGCGCGACCAGGATCAGCCCCGCCTCGGCGGCGTAGCGCTGGGCCCCCGCCTTGGTCATGAAGGTTTCTTCGTTGCAGGTCAGGCCGGCCAGGTAGAACAGGGCGGGCAGGCGCTGGCCCGCCGGGGCGGCCGGGATGAACACGGAAAAACGCATCGGCAAGCCGATGGCGGTGGAGGCGTGGCGATAAAAACGTTGGGTGCCGCCGAAGCAGGCGTGTTCGCTGATCAATTCAAGCATGGCAGTTCCGGGTCAGGGTCAGGATGGCAGTATGCCTTCTGCGGCCAGGATTTGCCAACGCAAGCTTGCAAATTCGCCTATACCAGCTGGCAGGCGCCCAGCAGCGCCCCCGCTGCCAGCAGCCACAGCAAATGCAGCCGGGTGCGCCAGATGATCAGCCCCGCCACCAGCGCCAGCAGCCACAGCGGCCAGTCGCGCTGCGCCACGCCGCCGGCGGCGCCGAGGATGAAGCTGGTCGACATCAACAGGCCGATCACCATCGGCGCCATGCCTTGCTTGAAGGCGCGCACGGCGCGCAGTTCGCGGTTGCGCTGGCCCCACTGCGCCGCCACGTAGGTCAGCACGGTCGAGGGCAGCAGGATGCCGGTCATGGTCACCAGCACGCCCAGCATGGCGGCGGCGGTGCTGCCCGCGTTCAGGCCCACGTTCCAGCCCATCAGGGCGACGAACAGCACGTTCGGCCCCGGCGCGGCCTGGGCCAGGGCGATCGATTCGTTAAACTGCGCCTGGGTCAGCCAGTGATTCTGCTCGACCAGGTAGCGGTGCATCTCGGCGGTGGTGGAAATGGCACCGCCCACCGACATCAGCGAGAGCATCAGGTAATGGGCGAACAGGTCGAGCCAGTCGGCCCAGCCCAGCACCAGGTGGACGGTGGCGGGCGCGCTCATGGCGCCAGCCGGCGCCAGGCGAGCGCCACGCCGAGGCCGCCCAGCCCCAGCAGGACCAGGCCCAGGCGGACCTTGAACAGCGCCACCAGCACGAAGGCGGCGCCGGCGATGGCGATGCAGGCGGGCAGGGGCAGCGGGTTTTTTTTCAGCGCCACCGACAACTTGAGACCGGCCGCACCGATCAGGCCGGCGGAGACGGCGGCCATGCCGCGCAAGGCGCCGGCGACCTGGACGTTGTCGGCAAAGCGCTGGTGCGCCACCGCCAGCAGCAGGATCACCAGCAGCGGCAGCGCCAGCATGCCGGCCAGTGCCGTCAGCGCGCCGGCCAGGCCGAAGTAGCGCCCGCCGATCATCAAGGCCAGGTTGACCACGTTCGGGCCCGGCATGATCTGCGCCACCGCCCAGTCCTCGATGAATTCTTCGTGGGTCAGCCAGCCCTTGCGCTCGACCAGTTCGCGCTGGACGATGGCCATCACCCCGCCAAAACCCTGCAGGGCCAGCAAGGTAAAGGCGGTGAACAGCTCTCGCAGGGAGGCGGGGGCGGGGCGCGCCGGCCGCTGGGGCAGGGCGCAGGCGGATTCGGCTGGCATGGCCGATTATCGCCCGTGGCCGGGCAACTGTCCATGCCATCGGCATGATGCCAATTGCATGGATCGGTTGCGTGCGCAGGCGAAAGTCATGGTACTGTTGGTGGGGCTTTCGATGGAAGCCTGACATTGACTTCGGCTTGTATTGACCGATACTCCGGGGACAGCGCCTCGCCGCCGACTCTATTTGCAAGGAAGCGCACGATGAATACGTTCAACAAGGCCGTCTCCGTCCATCCGCCCGCACCGACCTACCACGAGCGCACCGATGCGCGCTCGCGCGACATGGTCGATCACGCCATCGCCGTGCAAGCGTGCGCGAGCACCATGTCCGCCGTCGAGTATCTCAAATCCCATGGTGTGGCCCACCACGTCATCGAGCGCGTTCTGCTCGAACCGCAACACCGCCGGAGCGCCGTGCCCGCTTGAGGGGGCAGGTCGGCGGCCAGATCACCCGCCTGTTTCGATATCTAAATTATATCAACGCTCCTGCTGCGCCGCCGCGCGGACGATTTCGCGCGGGGCCAAACGGGCGCCGTAAATTTTTTTAAAGAATTTTTGATGCTGATCAGGGTTGACTTTGTAAGCCCTTGATTTTAAACACAATAAATTCTGCCTTTTGAACGGGCATTTTGTTGAAACCCGCGCCCGGCAAGGGCTGCGACGTGTCAATAGGGGCTTATCCACAACTTTGTCCACATTGACTGTGGATATCTAAAAATAGTGTTTATAAACGGCTACTTACGTCAGCTTGACGGCCAATATTCGGCGCCGACCCCGCCGGGGGAAACGCCGTACGGCGACCGGCGACGAATAGTTCTTGCGCCGGACAACTGGATAAATGTACAGTGATATCAATTCTACAGACCAGTACCGATGATGTCCAATGTTGCTTTGCCTGATCAGGCCGCCGCTGCCGCCGCTGCCGCCAGCGCCCCCGACGATCCCTATGTGGCCCTGAACCCGCCGCAGCGGGCCGCCGTCGAGCACGGGTTCGGCGCGGGCGCCGTGGCGGGCGCGCTGGCCGGGGTGGGCGCGCCCCTGCTGGTCATCGCCGGCGCCGGTTCCGGTAAAACCAATACCCTGGCGCACCGGGTGGCACGCCTGATCCAGGGCGGCGCCGACCCCCAGCGCATCTTGCTGCTGACCTTTTCGCGGCGCGCGGCCGGCGAAATGAGCCACCGCGCGGGCGCCGTCCTGCAGCGCGTCATGCAGTTGCGCGGCAATGCCCCGCCCACCACCCTGCCGTGGGCGGGCACCTTCCACGCCATCGGCGCGCGCCTGTTGCGCCAGTACGCCGCCAGCGTGGGCCTGGACGAATCGTTCACCATCGTCGACCGCGGCGACGCCGAAGACCTGATGGGCATGGTGCGCCACGATATCGGCCTGACCGCCACCGCCAGGCGTTTCCCCCTCAAGGGCACCTGCCTGTCGATCTACTCGCGGGTGGTCAACAGCGGCGAGCCGCTGGCCGATGTCCTGCAAAGCACTTTTCCATGGTGCAAGGAATGGGAGCTCGAGCTGAAACGCCTGTTCGGCGCCTACGTCGACGCCAAGCAGGAACAGAACGTGCTCGACTACGACGACCTGCTGCTGTTCTGGTCCGACATGGCCAGCGATGCGGCGCTGGGGCCGGCGCTGGGCGCGCTGTTCGATCATGTGCTCGTCGACGAGTACCAGGACACCAACCGCCTGCAGGCCGCCATCGTCACCGGCATGAAGCCCGATGGCGCCGGCGTGATGGTGGTGGGCGACGATGCCCAGTCGATTTATTCCTTCCGCGGCGCCACCGTGCGCAACATCCTCGACTTCCCCCGCCAGTTTTCACAAGCGGCCGCGCTGATCACGCTCGAACGCAACTACCGCTCCACCCAGCCCATCCTCGACGCCTCCAACGCGGTGATCGGCGCCGCCCTCGAGCGCCACGCCAAGACCCTGTGGACCGACAAGGCCTCCACCATCCTGCCCCAGCTGGTGCTCATTCCCGACGAAGCCGAGCAGGCCAGGTGGGTGTGCCGGCGCGTGCTCGAACACCGCGAGAGCGGCATGACGCTCAAGGACCAGGCCGTGCTGTTCCGGGCGGCCAGCCACAGCGCCGCGCTGGAACTGGAGCTGATGCGACGTAACATTCCCTTCGTTAAATTCGGCGGCTTGAAGTTCCTCGAAGCGTCGCACATCAAGGATGTGCTGGCGGTACTGCGCTTCGCCCAGAATCCCAGCGGGCGGATGGCCGGCTTCCGGGTGGCGCAACTGATTCCCGGGATTGGCCCGGCCACCGCCAGTAAACTGCTCGACGCCGTCGGCGCCGCCACCGACGCCGCCGCTGCGCTGGCGCAGTTTGCCGTGCCGCCCCGCTGCCTGGGTGACTGGCAGCCCTTCGTCGCCCTGTACCAGGCCTTGCGCGCGCCGGGTCTGCGCTGGCCGGCCGACCTTGAACTGGTCAAGCAATGGTATGTGCCCCACCTCGAGCGCATGTACGACGACGCCAGCATGCGCGTGGCCGATATTGAGCAACTGACGCAACTGGCCGGCGGCTGCGGCAGCCGCGAGGCTTTCCTCGCCGACATCACGCTCGATCCGCCCGAAGCGACCAGCGACCGCGCCGGGCCGCCCCTGCTCGACGACGATTACCTGATCCTCTCGACCATCCACTCGGCCAAGGGGCAGGAGTGGAAATCGGTGCACGTGCTCAACGTGGTCGATGGCTGCATCCCGTCGGACATGGCCACTGGCAACTCGAACGACATCGAGGAAGAGCGCCGCCTGCTGTACGTGGCCATGACGCGGGCGCGCGAGCACTTGCACCTGATTGTCCCGAACCGTTTTTTCATCAAGCAGCAGGCGCAGATGGGCGACCGCCACGTGTACGCCGCGCGCAGCCGCTTCCTGGCGCCGGCCATGCTGCGCCATTTCGAAGAGTGCGTGTGGGTCGATGCGCAGACGCGGCATGCGCGCACGCCCATGCCCGACAGCGTGCGCATGCTGGTGCGGGAAAAATCGCGCAATGCCTGGAAATAAGTGTGCTTAACCGCCGGTCGGCAGGCGCGGCAAGGCCATCAGGCGGTGGGGCTGGCGTAGCCGATCACGCCGCCGGCGCCGTCAGTGCACAGCGCGCAGCGCAGGCGGCGCGTGCCGGCCGGCAAGTGCACATCGATGATGCCGCTCCAGGCGCCGGCGCCCGCCAGCGCGTGGCCAATGTCAGCGAGCACGCCCGGCTCGAGCGGCGCCGGCGCGATGCCCGCCGCCGCCCGTCCCAGCAGCGCGGGCAGATCGACCCCGGCCAGCGCCGCCGCCGCGTCGTTGGCGTCGACCACGATGCCACTGCCATCGATGGCGACCATGGCCGCCGCCGCGCGCGCCGCCGCCAGCTGCTTTTCCAGCTGGGCCTGGCGGGCCAGCGCACGGTTGCGGCCCTTGGCGGCCTGGTCCAGCGTGGCGTAGGCGCGCAGGGCGGCGATCACGGTGGTAAACAGCTTGCGGGTGGTGAGATCGGTCTTGCTCCAGAAATCGTTGATGTCGTAATCGACGATGATGCTGTGCTCGATGGCCTGGCCGGGCTGGCCCGTGCGCAGGACGATGCGCACGAGGTCGTTGTGCAACTGCTCGCGCACCTGGAGTGCCAGTTGCAGCCCGGCGTCGGCCGTTTCCATCATGACGTCGAGCAGCACCAGCGCGATATCGGGGGTATCGCGCAGCTTGGCGAGCGCTTCGACGGCCGAGTAGGCGTGGACGAAGCTGAGGCGACGGCCCTGGAAGCTGGCGCTGCTGAGCGCAAACTTGGTCACCACGTGGACATCGACATCGTCATCGACGATCAGGATGCGCCAGGGCGCCAGCACCTCGCTCTCGCCTTCGCCATGGGGCGCGACGGCGGCCGAGGCAACGTCCTCGTCTTCGAGAAACAGTCCCGGTTCATCCTCGCTGTGTGGGGGTTGGCGCATGTCTCAACACTAAGTCAGGCCACCGCCTTTGTCAAAGCAATTTGGACGGCATGTCACCATTGTCGGGGCCGCTCGCGGCCGGGACTTATCCCCCGCCCGCCGGGCTTGTAGGATTTTGCCTTATAGACACTTCCTACGTGAATGATATTTAGTGGCAAGTGATTGATTATTAAGGATTAAGCGAATTTTTATCGAGGCGGGCAGCGCACGCGATGCGCGTCGAATACGGGACAGGCGCGCTGTCAAGGGGCGCTTGTCCACAAGCTTATCCACAGAATTTGTGGATATCCTGACAAGCTGGACGGGTCAGACGAGCCGCGCCAGCCGCGCCAGTTGCTCCATGAAGCGCTGCGCCGCCAGCGCGGGCGCCCACGGTTCCCACGCCGCGCCGCCATATGCGGCCACCAGCGGGTCAATTTCCAGGGGCGCCACCGTGATGCCCAGCGTGTGCACGACCTCCTGGCGCGACCAGCCGACCACGTGCACCGCTTCGCTGGCCGCCGCCAGCCGGTCGGCGCGCTTGTGCGCCGCGTGCTCGTCGGCGGTCCAGGCGGGCAGGCCGTAGCGCTCGAACACGGCTTGTTCCAGCCGCGCCGTCAGTTGTCGAAAACTGTCGCCCATGAAGGGCTTGAGCACGGAGATGCAGTCGAAGCCCAATAAACCTTCCTCGGCGTCGTGCAGCAGTTCGCGCAGTTCCTGCAGCGCCGACAGGGGGGTGGTGGTGGCGGCCCGGCGCAGCAGCATGACGCTGATCGAGTGCTGCGCCACCGACAGCGGCAGCGGCCAGGCCGAGTGGCCGCCCCAGCGATAGGTGCGGGCCAGGCCCAGCGCCAGGTCGTCGTCGGCCCAGTCGGCCGCGCCGGGGTGCAGCAAATCGAGCCGTTTGCCCGACGGCATGCGCACCCAGGCGCGCGCGGGCTTGTCGTCGGCGCCGTGCCCGGGTGCTGCTTCGCCAGGCAGTCGAAGAGGGTCCATGGGGCGATTCTACAAGATCGGCGCGGGCGCCGTGCTGGCGCGCACGCCATGTACCGCCTCGTTCACGGCCGTCGCCAGCGCCGCCAGTTCGGCGTCGTTGGCGCCCAGCGCGCCCGCGCCGGCGCGCAGTTCCAGGCTGGCGGCGAGCTGTTGCAGGCGCGGCGTGGTGAGGTAGCCGGCACTGCCCTTGAGCGAATGGAAGGCATCGATGGCGGCGTTCTGGCGGCCTGCTTCGAGTGCGGCGCGCGCTTCGAGCAGGCGGCGCGGCGCTTCTTCCACGAAGGCGGCGCCGATGCGCCGCATCTGCGCCGCCGTCAGGCCTTGTACGGGGCGCAGTTGCACCGCTGCGACCTCGTTCGCTTCGTCCGCGGTGTGCGCTGCGTCCACGGCGTCGGTCGCGCCGGCGTCGGCGTCCGCGCGCCGCGCCTCGCCCTGGCCGGCGCCGCCACCGGCGTCCAGGCGGGCGACGGTGGCGTCGATCAGGCGATGCAGGGCCGCTTCATCGACCGGCTTGGACAGAAAGCCGTCCATGCCGGCGGCCAGGTAGTGCTGGCAGTCGGCCTGGCTGGCGTTGGCGGTCAGGGCGATGATGGGGATGGCGCGGTCGCGCGCCACGCCGGTCGCCGCGCCCGGCACCGCCTGGCCGGCGCGGATCAGGCGGGTGGCCTGGGCGCCGTCGAGCAGTGGCATGCGGCCGTCCATCAGCACCATGTCGAAGTCGGCCCCGGCCAGCGCGCGCACCGCCTCGACGCCGTTGTCGACGATGACGACGCTGTGGCCCATGGCGCCCAGCAGCGCCTCGATGATGATCTGGTTGGTGCCCACGTCTTCGGCGCACAGGATGCGCAGGCGCCTGCCGTGGCCGTCGGCGTGGTGGGGCGCGGCGCCGGCATCGCTGGCGTCGCCGCTGGCCGCCGCCAGCGGCAACACGACGTCAAAGCGGGAGCCGACGCCGGGCGTGCTGACGACGCTGATGGTGCCGCCCATCAGGCCGACGAGCTCCTTGCAGATGGCCAGGCCCAGGCCGGTGCCGCCGTAGCGGCGGGTGGTCGAATAGTCGCCCTGCTCGAATTTCTGGAACAGGCGCTGGCGCACCTCGCTGGCGATGCCGGGGCCGGTATCGTGCACGCTGAACACCAGCGGGGCGCCGGCGCCCGCGTCGGCGCGCACGCTGAGCAGCACTTCGCCCTGCTCGGTGAACTTGATGGCATTGCCCAGCAGGTTCACCAGTATCTGCCGCAGCCGGGTAGGGTCGCCCGTGACGTAGCGGGGCAGGTCGTGTTCGAGCGACGCGCCCAGCGCCAGCCCTTTCGCTTCTGCCTGGCCCTGCAGGATGGCGATGGCGTCGGCGCACAGGCGTTCGAGGTCGAAGCTGGTCGTCTCCAGTGTCAGCTTGCCGGCGTCGATCTTGGAATAGTCGAGGATGTCGTTGAGGATCACCAGCAGCGATTCGCCGCTGCGCAGGCCGATGCGCAGGTAGTCGGCGGTGCGCCCGCGCACGGCCTCGTCGCGCAGGCCCAGCTTGAGCATGCCGATGACGCCGGCCATCGGCGTGCGGATGTCGTGGCTCATCGCCGACAGGAAGTCGATGCGGTGGCGGCTGACCACTTCGGCATGCTCCTTGGCGGTGGTCAGCGCGGCATTCGCGCGCAGCAGTTCGTCGGTGCGCGCCGCCACCTTCTGTTCCATGCTGTCGCTGAGCAGGCGAATCTGGTCGGCCAGCGCGAACGCCAGCAGCAGGGCGTCGACGGTGCCGCCCACCAGCACGAGGATCTGCATATTGTCCTGGGCCGGCGCCAGCAGGCCCAGGTTGGTCGCCAGCACGTACAGGCCGGGCGCCAGCACGGCAATGTAGGCCAGCACGAAGTAGCGCGCCGGCTGGAAGCCGCGGCGCCACGCCACCACCCCGCACACGAGCGCGAGCAGCATGTAGAAGGCCAGCATGACGGTGGCCAGTTTGTGGGCCAGGGCGACGGCGAAAAAACAGCTGGGCAGCAGCAGCAGCGGCAGCACCAGGTTGATGCGGCTGAACGCGGCCAGGCGCGGCGCCAGCGTTTTCAGTTCCAGGAAGCGCAGGTAGAACAGGGTCGAGAACACCGGCAGCAGGAAAAACGGCACGTAGTGCAGTTCGACCATGCGCCAGCCGAACAGGTCGGCCAGCACGTTGAACGGGATCGCCCACGCCACCGCGTAGGTCAGCACGTACAGCGAGTAGTACAGGTAGGCGATGCGGCGGGTGAACGAGAAGATGAAAAAATTGTACAGCGCCAGCGCCAGCAGCGCGCCCAGCGCGGCGATGATGATGACGTTTTCGCGCGCCACCATGCGGCGAAAGTCGGCCTGCGGGCGCACCGCGAACAGGGGCGCGCGCACGAAGTACGGGCTGGAGAAGCGCACGACGAGGCGGTAACTGGCGCCGGGGCGCAGGCGCACGTCGTTGCCGTAGTGGAGCATGTAATCGTGGCCGGCCTGGTAGCCCGTCAGCACGCGCTCGGTGCTGCCGTCGGCGCCGTACAGGCGCGCCTCGACCTGGTCGATCAGGGTGTTGTTCGGATACAGCACCCAGCTCTCCAGCGCGCTGTCGTTGCGGATGGTGGTGACGAGCCAGTAGGCGCCGCCGGTGGAAGACACCGCCGCCGCCCGCGTGCGCCCGTCCATCCAGGCCGCCACTGCACCGGCATCGGCCGGGAACGCGCCGCCGTCGTCGCGCAGCAGCACGCCCGCCGGCAGCAGGTCGAAGCTGCCGGCCGCGCCGAGGCTGGTGACGGGCGCCGGCGCGGTGGCGGCGCCGGCGCCCGTCACCAGGCACAGCATGGCCAGGGCCAGCAGAAGTAAGGTGCGAAGGCGAAAACGCATGAAATCCTGTTCGTCGCGGCAGGGTCAGTCCCGCCAGCGCTGGTTGATGGCTGGCGCATGCCAGGCTTGGACCGCCGCCGGGGCGGCCGGTCCGCGCGTATTGCCAGCGCGTATTCTAAGGCAGAATCGACGCGCCAACCGCGCCCCTTTTGCGCCAGTCTGACGACGCGGCTTCGAATTGGCCACACCATGCGGGTTTGCCTGCGCGCGCTCCGGTGCACCATAATGGCGCCCTGGCGGTGGCAATGAGGAGGATGCAATGGTGGACAGTATCGATTGCGATGTGCTGGTGGTGGGCGGCGGCGTCAATGGCGCCGGCATCGCCCGCGACGCCGCCGGCCGTGGACTGCGGGTGGTGCTGTGCGAAAAGGATGACCTGGCCGCGCACACCTCGTCGGCCTCGAGCAAGCTCATTCACGGTGGCTTGCGCTACCTGGAACAGTACCAGTTCGCGCTGGTGCGCAAGGCCCTGGTCGAGCGCGAGCGCCTGCTGCAGTCGGCGCCGCACATCTCGCGCCCGCTCAGCTTCATCATGCCGCACGACAGCGGCCAGCGCCCGGCCTGGCTGATCCGCGCCGGCCTGCTGCTCTACGACGGCCTGGCCCGGCGCGCTTTCCTGCCGGCCTCGCGCGCCGTCGATCTGCGCCGCCATCCGGCCGGTGCCGCGCTGCAGGCGCGCTTCGTGCGGGGCTTCGAATACGCCGACGGCTGGGTCGACGACGCCCGCCTGGTGGCGCTGGCCGCGCTCGACGCGCGCGAACGGGGCGCCACCGTCCTCACCCGCACCACCTGCGCCGACGTGCGCCGCCACCCCCTGCACTGGACGGCGCAATTGCACGGCGGCGCCCGGCAGCGCCAGGTCAACGCGCGCTGCCTGGTTGACGCCAGCGGGCCGTGGGCGGGGCGATTGCTGGCGGCGGCCGGCGCGGCGGCCGGCCCGGCCACGCCGGCGCCGCGCCTGGTCAAGGGCAGCCACATCGTCGTGCCGCGCCTGTTCGACCATGGCGGCGGCTACATCTTCCAGCACCCGGACGGGCGCATCGTGTTCGCCCTGCCGTATGAACAGGCGTTCACCCTGATCGGCACCACCGATGTCGATTTTGCGGGCGATCTCGACGCCGTTGCCATTAGCCCGGCGGAAACGCTCTACCTGTGCGAGCTGGCCAATCGCTACTTTCGCGCCGGCGTCGGCCCGGCCGACGTGGTCTGGTCGTTCGCCGGGGTACGCCCGCTGGCGGCGGCGCCGGCGGCCAGCGCGCAGGCGGCCAGCCGCGATTTTCAGCTGGTCTGGGACGGCGGCGACGGCCAGGGCGCGCCCGTGCTGACCGTCGTGGGCGGCAAGATCACCACCTTCCGCACGCTCGCCGAGCAGGCCGTCGACCGCATCGCCGGCGCGCTGGGCAACGGTCACGGCGCCTGGACGGCGCAGGCCTGCCTGCCTGGCGGCGACCTGTTCGGTCCGGCGCCATCGCGGCGCGCCGTGCTCGAATATGATAGTTGGGCGGCGGCGATGGTGCAGCGCTACGCCTTTCTGTCGCCGGCGCTGGTGCGGCGCTACGGGCGCGCTTACGGCACCCGCATTCACCGCCTGCTCGAGGGCTGCCGCAGCGTGGCCGACCTGGGCCCGCAGATCGTCAGCGGCCTGTTCGCCGTCGAAGCGGACTACCTGATGCGTCACGAATGGGCGCTGTGCGGCGCCGACATCCTGTGGCGGCGCACCAAGCTCGGTTTGCACGTGGCGGCCGGCGCCGAGGCGCTGGTCGACGCCTGGATCGCCACCCGCGCGGCCGACGTGCCCTCGCGCCGCCTGGTCGAGCCGGCTTAGCGGCATCATGCCTCTGCGCCGTCGCCTTACTGCGGCATGCCGACGATCCGGTAGCGCAGTTCGAGCGTGTCCTGCACCGTCATGGCGCCGTTCATTACCGCCAGCGGCGTGATGCCGAAGTCGCTCTGGCGCAGCGTGAAGCTGCCGCTGGCGACCAGGCCATCCGCGCGCTGCTCGAGCAGCAGCGGTGCGGCCAGGGTGCGGGTGACGCCGTGCAGGGTGACCGACAGTTCGGCCACGGTCTGCGCCGGATTGAGCGCCGATGGTCGTGTCGGCGCCTTCACCTGCAGCGTCACCTCCGGATAGCGCGCGGCGTCGAGCACCCGCGTGAGCATGTTGTGGCGGGTGCCGGCGATGGCGTCGGCCGACGGCACCGTGTCCAGGCCCGCTTGCGCGCGCAGGGGTGCTTCGTCGACCACCATCTGGTCGAGCCGGAAGCCGAAATCGGCGCGTCCCGCCGCCGGCGCCATCGCGCCACTGATGGCGTGGCTGGCGACGACATGATCGTGGCCCAGCCGCGCCAGCGGGCCGCCGCGCCGCACCGTCGCCACGATCAGCGAACGGCCCGGATCGACGTTGAGCACGATGGTGCCGGCGGCGGCAGCCTGGCGGTACCACGCGGCGCTGGCGGCGGGCAGGCGATAGGCGTCGGCGCTGGCCGGTGGCGCCAGTGCCGGCACTGGTGGCGGCACTGGTGGCGCAACCGGTGGCGCAACCGGTGGCGCAACCGGTGCGCACGCCGCCAGTGTCAGCGCCAGCGTCAGCGCCGCGGCGCGCCTTACTTGCCGTGCTTGATCAGCCACTGGTCGATCTCCGGCAGGCGTTCGCTGCGCACCTTGATGCGGTAGTTGATGCCCGTCACCGCCGTTTCGGCGTCGCGGCGCGAGCCGGCGGCAAGGTTGGCGTTAGCGTAGGCCTGCAGTTTATCGATGGTGGCCGGCGCCGACGAGGTCGACGCCAGGCGCGGGAAGTAGCGGCTGCGCGAAGTGGCGTCGATGCGCTCGTTGACCTTGGCCAGGTTGGCCAGGGCGAAGTCGAAGGCCAGGTCGGGGTGGCTGTCGGCCACTTCGGCCAGCATCGCCGCGCTGTTGGTCACGCCCGGCTCGTCCGTCATCGCCAGTTCGAGCGCACGCCGCGCCAGCGTGGCGTCGTCGCTGGCGGCCAGCAGCGCGTACATGCGGTCCTTGATCATTGGCGATTTTTCAGCCCTGGCCGCGCTGCGCAGCGCGTCCCAGGTGGCGCCGTCGGCGTGCTGGGCGACGACGGCGGTGATGGCCTTGCGCAGCGGCGCCGGCATGCCCTTGCCGTCGGCGCCGGTCGCGCCCAAGGCATAGCGGCGGCGCGCCTCGGTGATGGTGGCCTGGTCGTTCAGGTTCGCCAGCGTCACCAGCAAGCGCTCGCGCAGGTTGGCGGCGGTGCCGTTTTCGCCGGCCGCGGCGTCCCAGCCCAGTTTCTGGAATACCGGCGCCAGGCGGGCGATGGCGTAGGCATCGAAGCGGCCCTGGCGCGCGGCGTCGCCCTTGTAATAATGGTGGATGGCGTTGAAGACGCCGGCGATGTTGCCCCACACCTGCGGGTCGGCGTCCATCCTGGTGGCGTCGGCCAGGTCGAGGAAGTTGGCCGCGCTTTGCATCCCGGCCAGCCCCAGCGACCAGCTGTCGGCCAGCAGGCCGATCTGGTCGATTGGCTGGAGCCGGGCGAATTGCGCCGCCAGCGGCGCGAACTGGCGCGGCGCGTAGAGGGTACGGTAGTAGCCGTTCTGGCCGGCGTTGACCAGCACCGGCGCGCAGCCCGGCACGTCCACGCTTGCCTTGCCGCCGACCACCATGGTGTGCACCGGACGGCTGCTGCCGACCGCCTGCAAGGTCACCGGCACGCGCCAGCGCAGTGACGCCTTGCCCGGCTGGTCGCGGCTGAATTCGCCCTGGCTCAGTTCGACCCGGGTGCTGCTGCCGCGGCAGGTGGCGCTGGTGACGGTAATGAGCGGCACCCCTGGTTGCAAGGTGAAATCGTGGGCGATGGCGCGCACGGGTTTGCCGGAGGCCTGTTCGATGGCGCTCCAGAAGTCGTCCGATACGGTGTTGCCGTAGGCGTGGCGGCGCATGTACAGGCGCACGCCCTTGCGCCAGGCGTCGGCGCCGACGTGGTCTTCCAGCATGCGGATCACCGACTCGCCTTTTTGATAGGTGATGTCGTCAAAGGCCTGGCTGGCCTGTTCGACGGTGGCGACATGCTGCACCACCGGATGGGTCGAGGCGATCGAGTCGCGCGCCATGGCGCCCTCGCGGATCGCGACCGCCGACAGCGCCGTGTTCCACTCGGGATGGAGCTGCGCCGTCATGCGGCTTTCCATCCACGAGGCGAAGCCTTCGTTGAGCCACAGGTCGTCCCACCAGCGCATGGTGACGAGGTCGCCGAACCACTGGTGCGCCATCTCGTGGGCGGCGATGGCAAACGCGTTCTGCTTGTCGGCCTGGGTCGAAATGGCCGGGTCGAGCAGCATCGCGTATTCGAACGTGAAGATGGCGCCCCAGTTTTCCATGGCGCCAAAAAACTGGCTGCGGCCGGGGGCGGCGACGTTGTCGAGCTTGGGCAGCGGGTAGGGCACACCGAAATACCGGTTGTATTCGTCCAGCAGCGCCGCCGAGGCGTCCAGCACGAAGGCCGCCTTGTCCTTGCCGCCGCGGGTGGTGATGACGCCCACTTCGGTCTTGCCTGCCATGCGGCTGGCCCGCTCGAATTCACCGAGGCCGAAAAACAGCAGGTAGGTCGACATCTTCGGGGTGGCGCCGAACTTGACCAGCTGGCGGCCATCGGCCAGGGTGGTGGTCGAGGCGGCCGGCATATTACTGACCGCCATCTGGCCGGCCGGCACGGTCGCCTGCAGGGTAAAGCTGGCCTTGTAGAACGGCTCGTCCCACGACGGGATCATGCGCCGCGCGTCGGAGTTTTCGAACTGCGTGTAGAGCGCGCGCTTCTTGCCGCCCTCGCTGTCGTAGTCGAGCGAGAACAGGCCGACCGCCTGCTGGCCGATCACGCCGGTGTAGTCGAGCGTGAGGCGGTAGCGGCCGCGCGCGAGCGGGCGGTCGAACTTGAAGCTGGCAGTCTGCGCATCGGCATCGACGCTCACGGTGGCGCTGCGCGCCATGGCGGCGCCGCCCAGTGCCACCACGCTGGCGCGCGCGAACGCCAGTTCGGTGGCGTTGAGGGTGATGGTGTCGGTCGCCGTTTGCACCTCGAGGTCGATGGCGACGGTGGCGGCAAAGCGGGCGTTGGCGGCGTCCGGCACCAGTGCCACATCGTAGTGGGTCGGGCGCACCCCGCGCGGCAGTTGCGTGGTCTGGCCGGCCGAGGCGGTGGTGCCAGGCGCGGGCGGCGCCGCCTGCGCGCTGACGGCGGGCGAGGTGGCGATGACGAGGGAAAGAACGGCGGCGGAGATCAGACTGCGTTGCATTGAATTCCTTGATGAAGGGAGCGGGGCGCCAGCCGGCATATACATACATGGTCCGGCTGGCCATTGTCAGGGGCACAAGGGAGCCAATCTAAAGAGATTCGGCACGCCTGTCAACGCGGCATGCGCGCTGTAATCGGGCTATCATCGCAGGCCAGACATCACCAAAACCGGGGACCCCATGATCGATCTGTATTCCGCTGCCACGCCGAACGGCCACAAAATTTCCATCGCCCTCGAAGAACTGCAACTGCCGTACACCTTGCACTCGCTGGACCTGCAGCAGAACACGCAGAAGCAGGACTGGTTCCTGGCGATCAATCCGAACGGCCGCATTCCCGCCATCGTCGACCGGGCCGCCGACAATTTCGCCGTGTTCGAGTCGGGCGCCATCTTGCTGTACCTGGCCGAAAAAACCGGCAAGCTGATGCCGTCCGACCCCAAGGGCCGCTCGCTGGTGACCCAGTGGCTGATGTTTCAGATGGGCGGGATCGGCCCCATGATGGGGCAGGCGAATGTCTTCTTCCGCTATTTTCCCGAAAAAATCCAGGCCGCCATCGACCGCTACCAGGGCGAATCGAAGCGCCTGTTCCGCGTGCTCGACCGGCACCTGGCCAGCCACGAATACCTGGCCGGCGACTACTCGATCGCCGACATCGCCAACTGGGCCTGGGTACGCACCCACAACTGGTCGGGGGTGGCAATCGACGATCTGCCGCACCTGCAGCGCTGGGTCGAGCAGATTCGCCAGCGCCCGGCGGTGCAACTGGGCCTGCTGCAGCCGCCGTCGGAGCGCGACCTGAGCCGCGCCAGCGCCGACAGCGCCGAGCGCTACGCGGCGGCGGTGCGCTCGATGGTCGAAACGGGGCAGTCCGGCAAGCCGGGCGCCGGTGTCTGAACGCAGTTCCCAGCGCGAGCCCCCCATGAAACTCTACACCAGCAGTTTTGCCCCCAATCCCCGCCGCGTGGCCATGTTCATCGCCGAGAAAGCCATCGCCGGCATCGAACCGGTCCTGGTCGACCTGGCGGCGGCCGAACACCGCAGCGCCCCGTTCCTGGCCAGGAATCCCTTCGGCCGCGTGCCCGCCCTCGAACTCGATGACGGCCGCGTGCTGTGCGAGACGCGCGCCATCTGCACCTACATCGAGGGCCTGCACCCGCAGCCGAACCTGATGGGCGAGGGCTTCGACGAACGCGCCTTCATCGAGATGGCCGACCGCCGCGTCGAGCTGCACCTGTTTGCCGGCATCGCCAACTGCGTGCGCCACACCCATCCGGGCCTGGCCAGCCTGGAACAGCCCCAGTTCGCCGACTTCGGCGCCTCGCAAGGGGAAAAAATGCGCGAAACGGCGCGCTGGCTCGACCAGGAACTGGCGCAGCACCCCTTCGTCGCCGGCGCGCGCTTCACGATCGCCGATATCACCGCGTATTGCGCGCTCGAGTTCGCGCGCGGCCTGATGAAATTCAAGCCGGGCGCCGAGGGTTTTTCCCACCTGCAGGCGTGGCGCGAGCGCATGGCCGAACGGCCGTCGGCCGCGCGCGCCTGAGCGGCCGGCGTCGCCCGGGCGCCCGCCCGGGCCATTCGCACGGGTTTTTCGCATTGTAACCACGTGTGTAACGCCGGCATTTCCCACGGCCAAACGGGGCTTTTCTTGCGTCGATGAAAAGCGGCGCCGACGCTCGTCAATACAAATGGAGGAAAGTTGCCGCAATCGCCATATTTTGACGATTTGTCACTGAATCATCATGCTTAGATGGTTTCTCTTATTATTTGATTTTTAGTTAAAGTTCCCCTACGATTTGTGATAGTCAGTGCAAGCCGACCCGGCTGACCCGAGGGGGGACATATGCTTGAGTTAGGCCAATTATTGCGGTTATTGGACAGTCATTCCGCCCCGCTCTGGAGCGCGGCGCTGTTCGACGTTGCCGATCAGCTGGGATTCGCGTCCGTGATGGTCGCGGTGTTGCCGTCCAAGCATGCGAGCTTGGAGAGTTCTTTCGTGCAAAGCAACTATTCGCCTGCGTGGCGCCAGCGCTACCAGAGCGAAAAGCTGCACACCGTCGATCCCACGGTACAACACTGCATGTCGAGCGTGCTGCCGCTGGTGTGGCAGCCCGATTCGTTCAGCCACAGCGCGCAGGGCGCCTTGTATGAAGAGGCCAGCAATTACGGGATTCGTTCCGGCATCACGTTCCCCATGCACGGCTGCAATGGCGAGGCGGGCCTGATCAGCTTCGCCAGCGACATGAAACCCGGTCCCGTCTTCAACGCCCAGTTGACCCATTACATGTCCGAACTGTCGCTGGTGCGCGACTATGCGTTCGAATCGTCGTTGCCGTTTCTGCGTGCCCACAATGCCGCCGAACCGGTACCGCACCTGACCCGGCGCGAACTGGAAGTGCTCAAATGGGTCATGGCAGGGAAATCTTCCTGGGAAATTTCGCGGATCACCGATTGCGCCGAGGCGACGGTGAACTTTCACATTTCGAACATCCGGCAAAAGTTCAACGTCAGCACGCGGCAGCAGGCGCTGGTCAAGGCCATCGCCCTTGGCATCATCAACCCAGAAGATCGCCATCGTTGAGCCGGCCATTCGCATACAGCCGCACCAGCAGCGCCACCGCCGGTGGCACGCCCAGCCCCGTCTCGAAACGGCTGCCGCTGGACTGGGTGACGCCGAAACGGGCCCAGAAGGTCGCCTGGCTTTCCCGCTTGCTCATCCGGAATTGCCTTAGTGCGACGGGACCGCTGACGCGCACCGTGCCGATATTGGCGATATTGGCGACATTGGCAGCGGCGCGCTCGTGGGCAGCCATCATGGACGATGGCGCTGCCGCCGCCCGCTGCATGTTCAGATCTTGTTCCATGTCATCTCCTGGTTGGGCTGGGGAAGAGGCAGTATTCCACCGGCGGCAACCGTTTCCAGCTATCACTTCTACTAGTTATGCAGGCGCAATATTAGGTGGATTCTTAATGCGCGCTGCATACACTTAACCAGACGGGGAGGGTTACAATTATGGCAATGCATATCCAGATCGCCGCTCGTAAGGATTTTCAGTCGCCGGACCTGTGGGAGATGCACAAACTGCGCGCCAAGGTCTTCAAGGACCGGCTGGGCTGGGAAGTGCCGGTGCTGGCGGGCATGGAGATCGACGGCTACGATGCCCTCGACCCGTTTTATATGATGATCCGCGAACCTGGCAAGGGCACCCTGCGCGGCTGCTGGCGCTTGCTGCCCACCGAGGGGCCGTACATGCTCAAGGATTCGTTTTCGCAACTGTTGCACGGCGCCGACGCCCCCGTCCATGCGCGCACCTGGGAACTGTCCCGCTTCGCCATCGAGACGGACCGCGACTCGCCGTTCGGCCTGTCGCAAATTACCATGGAATCGTTCACCGAGATGGTCTTGTACGGCCGCCTGCATTGCATCGACCGCTACGTCACCGTCACCACCACCGCGCTCGAACGGCTGGTGCGACGGGCCGGCGTCGTGGTCGAACGGCTGGGGCCGCCCGTGCAGATCGGCATCGAGCAGGCGGTCGCCCTGAGCATCGATGTGGACGCCACCTACCACGCGCTGTTCGAGCATGGGCTGGCCTCGTAAAGGGGAACGCAGCGGCCGGCTGCATGCGGGCCAGTGCTGTCTTTATTGCGATAGATCAAGTTAATGCCGATATCCAGTGTGACTTGCCGTCCGGACCCCATTTAATAGTATCCTTGCCGGGACCAGGCGGGCCTCGCGGCAGGCCCGACCATTTCACGTGAGGGGCACGCCATGACGCCAGCGACGCCAGCGAACACGCACCGGATGGGCCAGGCCGTGCGCGCCGCGGCGCGCCAGCGCCTGTGGCTGTGGGCGCCCGGCGTACTGCTGGCGCTGGTCGTCGCCGCGCTGGCCCATGGCGTGGCCGCGCGCACCGCGCACGACGACGCGCGCGGGCGCTTCGACAGCCTGGCGCGTGGCGCCCAGGCGCGGCTGACGGCGCGCCTGGCCAGCTTCGTCGACCTGGGGCGCGGCGCCGCCGCGCTGTTCCAGGCCAGCGACGGTGCCGTCTCGCGGCTGCAATTTCACCGCTATGTCGGTGCGCTCGGGCTCGAGCGCCATTTCCCCGAAGTCGAGGCGATGCGCTTCGCCGTCGCCATCGACGGCGCCGCGCGCGCGCCCTTCATCGACGCCGTGCGCAAGGACCGCAGCCTCGATCCGGCCGGCTACCCCGACTTCGACATCACGCCGCCCGGCCTGCGCGCCCGCTACGAAGTGCTCACCTTTGTCGAGCCGATGGCGCCCAGGCGCGAGCGCTTCGGCGTCGACCTGGCCAGCGATCCCGAGATCGGCCGTGTCCTCGAACAGGCGCGCGACAGCGGCGGCCTGTCTGCCACCGCCACCGCCTCCACCTCCGCCTCCGCCGCCACCGCGGGCACGCCGCTGTCGATCAAGCTGCCGCAGCCGCTGCTGCACCTTGGCATCAGCGTGCCCGTGTACCGCCAGGGCGCCGCGCCAGGCAGCGTGGCCGGGCGCCGCGCCGCCTACCTGGGCTCGGTGGGCGTGAGCGTGTCGGTCGCGGCGCTGGTGGGCGCGTTGCAGGGCCAGCTGGCCGTGCCGGGCCTGGAGCTGGCCCTGTTGAGCAGCAACGGCGAAGCGCCCGGCGCCGGCGTGCGCCCGCAGGTCGGCCAGGTTCACCCGTCTGCGCCGGCCGGCGCCTTCGAGGCGGTGTTGCCGCTCGATGTGCACGACCTGCCGTGGCAGCTGCGGCTGACCCTGCCCGCGGCCACCATGTACAACGCTTTTGACCGCAGCCTGCCGCCCGCCGCGCTGCTCGCTGGCCTGTGCGGCACCCTGCTGGTCTACGCTCTTTTTGTCCGCCTCTACTGGTCCGGCCGGCGCCAGGGCGACGCTCGCCTGCTGCTCGACACGGTGCTGCAAAATATCGATGCCCACGTCTACATGAAGGACAGCGAGCGGCGCTACACCTACGTCAATGCGCCGTGCGCGGCGGAGATGGGCCTGCGCCCGGAACAGGTGATCGGCCGGCTCGACCGCGAAGTGCTGCCTGCGGCGCTGGCCGACGACTACTGGGAGCGCGACCGCGCGGTGTTCGTCAGCGGCCGCCAGCAGGCCGGCCAGTTCGAATTTGTCTGCCGCGACGGCGCCGTGCGGCAGTTCTGGACCGTTAAGGTGCCGGTGCGGGCGACGCAGTCCACCGACGCCGCGGTGCACGCGGTGATCGGCCTGTCGACCGACGTCACCGAACTGCACGAGCTCAAGGCGCAGGCCGATGCCGCCAACCAGGCCAAGAGCAATTTTTTGTCGAACATGAGCCATGAAATCCGCACGCCCATGAACAGCATCATCGGCATGTCGCACCTGGCGCTGCAAAAGGCGGTCGACCCCAGGCAGCGCGATTACCTGGAAAAAATCCACCACGCCGGCGCGCACCTGCTGGCGATCATCAACGACATCCTCGATTTCTCCAAGATCGAAGCGGGCAAGCTGGAGCTGGAAGTGATCGATTTTTCGCTGCCGACGCTGATGCACAATCTCACCGCGCAACTCGAGGCGGCCGCCGCCGCGCGCGGGCTCGCGCTGGAAGTGGCGCTGGCGCCGGGCATCGCGCGTCAGTTGCGGGGCGACCCGGTGCGGCTCGAACAGGTGCTGCTCAATTTTACCGCCAACGCCATCAAGTTTTCCGAGCGCGGCGTGGTGCGCGTGACGGTGCGCGCCGCCGACGATGGCCACGGCGCCGCCGCCGCCGACACCGACACCGATGCCGATTGCATGCTGCGCTTCGAGGTGAGCGACCAGGGCATCGGCATGACGGCCGCCGAAATCGGCGCCCTGTTCGAGTCGTTCCACCAGGCCGACCCGTCGACGACGCGCATGTACGGCGGCACCGGCCTGGGCCTGGCGATCAGCAAGCAACTGGTCGAACTGATGGCCGGCACCGTCGGCGTGAGCAGCACGCCGGGGCAGGGCAGCACCTTCTGGTTCACCGCCCGCTTGCGCAAGGGGGTCGACTTTGCCCACGGCGAGGGCGAGCAGCCGGCGCCGGCCCTGCTCGACCATATCGCCGGCGCCCGCATCCTCGTGGTCGAGGACAACCTGTTCAGCCAGCAGGTGGTGCAGGAACTGCTGGCCGAAGCGGGCGCCGAGGTGGCGGTGGCCGCCAACGGCAAGGAGGCCATCGACCAGATGCTGCGGCGCCGTTTCGACTGCGTGCTGATGGACTTGCAGATGCCGGTGCTCGACGGCTTCGAGGCCACCCGCATGGTCCGCGCCGACCCGCGCCTGCGCGACGCCGTCGTCATCGCCCTGACCGCCAACGCCGCCAGCGCCGACCAGACGCGCGCGCTGGCGGCCGGCATGGATCAGTTCATTACCAAGCCGATCTCGCCCAAGCGCCTGTTTTCCCTGATCGCCAATGCGATCGATGCGCGCGCCACCGCCCCACGCGGCCAGAGCGAGCCGGCCGCCCGGCCCGCCGCCGGCGACGCCGTGTTCGACCAGGCCGCGCTGGCGGCCACCTTCAACGGCAACCCCGACAAGATGCGCAAGTATGCCTTGCTGTTTCTCGACGCCTCCGACGATGGCCTGCGCGACGTCGCCGACGCCATCGGCCAGGGCGACCTCGAACGGCTGGCCGGCATCGGCCACCGCCTCAAGTCGGCCGCGCGGGCGGTCGGCGCCTTCGACTTCGCCGCCACCTGCGCCCAGCTCGAGCAGCTCGACCAGCTCGCGCGCGGCGCCCACGCGCCCGCGCCGGCGCGCGCCGGCGCGGCGATCGCCGCCGCCGAATCGTTGCTGGCGACGCTGACGGCGCGGCGCACGCAACTGGCGCGCCAGATGCAGGCTGCCTACGCCGCCAGCGCAGCCTGAGCCGGCGGCATATCCGTGCCCGGGCCGGCGCCGCCGCGCCTTATAATGGTGGCGCCGCCTGCTGCCAGGGCGCGCATTGCCCTCAACTCGGAGCCCCATGTCCTCACCCGTCACGCCCGGCCTGCTGATCTTGCACGGCAACCAGATGGAATTGCTGCGCGCCGCCGTGTTCAGCTGGATGGCCCAGCACCCGCTGGCGCCGCTCGAAGAAGAAATCGTGCTGGTGCAGTCCAACGGCGTGGCCGAGTGGCTCAAGATCGCCCTGGCCGAGCAGAGCGGCGTGTGCGCCGCCACCCGGGTGGCGCTGCCGGCGCGCTTTTTATGGGAGGCCTACCGGGGCCTGCTGGGCGCCGACCAGGTGCCCAAGCGCTCGCCGTTCGACAAGGCGCCGCTGACCTGGCGCCTGATGCGGCTGCTGCCGGCGCTGGTGAACGAGCCCGTGTTCGCGCCCCTGCAGCACTTCCTGGGCGACGGCGACCCCGCCCGTCGGCTGCAACTGGCCGCCCGCCTGGCCGACCTGTTCGACCAGTACCAGGTGTACCGCGCCGACTGGCTCGACGACTGGGCCAACGAGCGCGACGTGCTGCGCGACGGCAGCGGCCAGGGCGCCATCGCCAGCCGCCCGCTGGCAGCCGACCAGTGCTGGCAGGCGCGCCTGTGGCGCGCCATCCGCGCCAGCTTGCCGGCCCAGCAGCGCGCCAGCGGCCGTGCCTATGTCCACCAGCGCTTCCAGGACGCCAGTGCCGCCGGCGCCGCGCCGGCCGGGCGCTTGCCACGCCGGGTGGTGGTGTTCGGCATTTCGGCCTTGCCGCACCAGAGCCTGCAGGCGCTGGCCGCGCTGTCGCGTTACTGCCAGGTGGTGGTGGCGGTGCCCAATCCCTGTCAGTTCTACTGGGGCGACATCATCGACGGGCGCCATCTGCTCAAGGCGGCGCACCGGCGCCAGGGCGCGCGCGGGGCCGACCTGTCGCACCTGCCGATCGAGGACATGCACGCCCACAGCCACCCGCTGCTGGCGAGCTGGGGCCGCCAGGGGCGCGATTTCATCCGCCTGCTCGACGAGTTCGACGGCGCCGCCCAGGGCCAGTTCGGCAATCTGCGGGTCGACCTGTTCACCGAGGAGCCGGGCGCGACCCTGCTGGGCCGGGTCCAGGCGGCGGTGCGCGACTTGCTGCCGTTGTCGGAGCACCCGCTGGCGGGGCAAGCGCCGACGGCGCCCGCGGCGCCCGACCGCTCGGTCGAATTTCACATCGCCCACAGCGCCCAGCGCGAAGTGGAAATCCTGCACGACCAGCTGCTGTCGTGGTTTGCCGGCGACCCGGGTCTGCGCCCGCGCGACATCGTCGTCATGGTGCCCGACATCGACACGTTTTCGGCGGCGATCCACGCCGTGTTCGACCAGCACCGCCGCCACGAGGCGCGCTTCATCCCGTTCGAGATCGGCGACGTCAAGGACCGCAGCGTCAATCCGCTGCTGGTGGCCCTCGAATGGCTGCTGCGCCTGCCGCAGCAGCGCTGCCGCCAGAGCGAAGTGCGCGACCTGCTCGACGTGCCGGCGCTGGCCGGGCGCTTCGGCCTGGGCGCCGATGACCTGCCCATCGTCGGCCGCTGGATCGAGGGCGCCAGCGTGCGCTGGGGGCTCGACCAGCAGCACCGCGACGGCCTCGGCCTCGGCTCGGCGGGCGAACAGAACGCCTGGATTTTCGGCGTGCGGCGCATGCTGCTGGGCTACGCGGTGGGGAACGGCGCCAGTTTCGACGGGGTCGAACCGTACGCCGAGGTGGGCGGGCTCGACGCCGCGCTGGCCGGCTCGCTGGCCCAGCTGATCGAAACCCTGCTGGCGTATCGGGCGGTGCTGGCCGAGGCGCGCACCCCGTCTGCATGGGCACAGTGCGCGCGCGCCTTGCTGGCCGCGTTCTTCGACGGCCAGCACGATGATGACCGGCTGACCCTGGCGCAGCTGCATGGCGCCCTGCAAAGCTGGCAGGAGACCTGCGACGAGGCCGAGTTCGACGAAGCGGTGCCGCTGGCGGTGCTGCGCGAAGCCTGGCTGGGCGCGCTCGACGAGCCCACCCTGAACCACCAGTTTGTCTCTGGCGGCGTGACCTTCTGCAGCCTGATGCCGATGCGCGCCGTGCCGTTTCGGGTGGTCTGCCTGCTGGGCATGAACGACGGCGATTTCCCGCGCCGCGCCAGCCACAACGATTTCGACCTGCTGGCGCTGCCCGGCATGGCGCGCCCGGGCGACCGCTCGCGGCGCGACGATGACCGCTACCTGATGCTCGAAGCGCTGCTGTCGGCGCGCGACAAGCTGTACGTCAGCTGGGTCGGCCGCAACGTGCGCGACAACAGCGAGCAGCCGCCGTCGGTGCTGGTGTCGCAGTTGCGCGACTACCTGCTCGCTGGCTGGGCCATCGAGCCGGACGCCATCACCACCTTGCACGCGCTGCAGCCATTTAGCCGCCGCTATTTCGAAGAGGGCGGCTTGCGCAGCTACGCCGCCGAATGGAGCGGCGCCCACGACGGCGCGGTCCCGGCCATCGCGCCGCAGCCGCTGCCGCCGTACGAGCTGGAGGCGGGCTACCAGCTCAAGCTGGGCGAACTGGCCACCTTCGTGCGCCAGCCGGCGCGCTACTTTTTCCGCCGCCGTCTCGATGTGCGCTTCATCGACGACGACGCCCTCGGCCAGGACGAGGAGCCGTTCGGCTTCGACGCGCTTGAGCGTTACGCGCTGGAAGACAGCCTGCTCGACGACAGCGCCGGCGACGACAGCGGCGCGCTCGATGACGCCGGCGCCAGCGTGCGCGCCGCGCTGGCGCTGCGCGCCGGCCGCCTGGCGCGCGAGGGCATCCTGCCTATAGGCCTGCGCGGGCAGATGTGGCAGGACGACCTGGTCGAGGCGCTGGTGCCGGTGCGCGCCGCCTGGCTGCGCCAGCTGGCGCGCCTGCCCGAGCGCGCGCCCAAGCTGGCGCTGAGCCTGCGCTTCGGCGAAGTCCGCTTCGACGACTGGATCGACCGCCTGCGCCGGCGCGGCGATGAAACCGCGTGGCTGATGCAGATTTCCTCGAAGGTGCTCGACAAGGCGGGCAACCCGCGCGCCGACAAACTGATCGTGCCGTGGCTGCGCCAGCTGGCGGCGGCGGCGGTCGGCCATCCCGTGGCCGGCTGCCTGGTCGCGCGCGACGCCGTCGTCGAGATGGCGCCGCTCGAGCAGACGGCGGCGCTGGCGACCCTGACCGCGCTGGTGGCCTTATGGCGGCGCAACCTCGACGCCCCGCTGCCGGTCGCCTGCCTCAGTTCGCTTACCTGGCTGGCCGGCGGCGACCCCCGCGCCACCTACGAAGGCGGCTACCAGATGGCCGGCGAGGTCGAGCGCGAGCCATGCCTGGCGCGCCTGTGGCCCGATTTCGCCGCGCTGTCCTCGCACAGCGAGGCCCTGCCCACCGCCGAAGCGCTGTATGCGCCCCTGCTGGCGTGGATCGAACAAGATATCGCCGTGTCGCCCTTGAACCGGCCCGGCACCATGGGCCAGTCATGAACAAACCTGTAGCACCGCAGATGCCCGCCAGCGAGGATCTCGATCCCTTGCGTTTTCCCCTGCATGGCAGCCGCCTGATCGAAGCGAGCGCCGGCACCGGCAAGACCTGGACCATCGCCGCCCTGTACGTGCGGCTGGTGCTGGGCCACGGCGGCGAGCGCGGTTTTGCGCGCCCCTTGCTGCCGCCGGAAATCCTGGTCATGACGTTCACCCGCGCCGCCACGCGCGAGCTGTCGAACCGGGTGCGCCAGCGGCTGGTCGACGCGGCGGCATATTTTCGCTTCGACGAAAGCGAAAATACGCGCGATGAAAAACTGTTCGACCCGTATCTGCAGGCCCTGCATGACGCCTTCGACGGCCCGGGCGAACGCCAGCAGGCGGCCCACCGCCTGATGCTGGCCGCCGAAACGATGGACGAGGCGGCCATCTTCACCATCGACGCCTGGTGCCAGCGCATGCTGCGCGAGCACGCCTTCGATTCGGGCAGCCTGTTCGACGAGGAACTCGTGCCCGACGAGCGCGCCCTGTTCGAGGACGCCGCCCACGATTACTGGCGTCAGAACGTCTATCCCCTGAACAGCCACGCGCTGGCGGCCTTGCTGGGCTGCTGGAGCGACGTCGGCGCGCTCAAGGCGGGCGTGCGCGAGCTGGTGGCGCGCGCCGGCGCGTTCAACGGCGCCAACCCGGACGAAAATCTGGCATCGCTGATTGCCCGCGCCGAGCGCGCCATGCAGGAGCAGCTGGCCGGACTCAAGGCCGGCTGGGCCGAACGGGCCGACGCCATGGAGCAGTGGATCGCCGCCCAGCGCGCGCAGGCGCCGAAGTGCTTCAATGGCACCAAGATGCGCGCCGACTCGCTCGTGAAATGGTTCGACGCCCTGCGCGCCTGGGCGGGCGACCCGGGCCAACTGGCGCCTGCCCTGACGCCGGCGGCCTGGAAACGCCTGACCCCGGAGGGCATCGAGGACGCCTGCACGGCCGGGGTGCAGTTGCGCGCGCCCGAGGCGTTCGACGCCACCGCCGCGCTGCAGGCGGCGCTGGCGGCGCTCGAGCCGGTCCGGCACGCCATCATCGGCCACGCGGCCACCAGCATCGCCCGCCGCATGGCGCAGTTAAAGGAGCGCAGCGGCCAGTTCGGCTTCGCTGACATGCTGGTGCGCCTGAAGGCCGCCCTCGAAGGACCCAACGGCGCCGCCCTGCGCGCGCGCATCACCTCCCAGTACCCGGTGGCGATGGTCGACGAATTCCAGGATACCTCGCCCGAGCAGTACGCGGTGTTCGACCTGTTGTACCAGGTGGCCGACAATGATCCGGCGCGCGGGCTGTTCCTGATCGGCGACCCGAAGCAGTCGATCTACGGCTTTCGCGGCGCCGACATCCACAGCTACCTGGCGGCGCGGCGCGCCACCAGCGGCCGCCACTACAAGCTGGGCACCAATTACCGCTCGACGGCGGCGCTGGTCGAGGCCGTCAACCAGTTGTTCCTGCACGCCGAGGGACATGCCGACGGCAGCCATGCCGGTTTCGCCGCCGGCGCGTTCCGCTTTCGCCGCGAAGGCGACAACCCGCTGCCGTTCGACGCCGTCGCTGCGGCCGTTCAGGCGCAGCGGCTGGTCGGCGTGGCCGGTCCCGGCCAGGCGCTGGCGATCGCCACCTGCGACGGCGAGGCGCTGGCGGCCGACGCCTACCGGGCCGGGTTCGCCGCCCAGTGCGCCGAGCATATCGTCGGCCTGCTCAACGACAGCGCGGTGGGCTTCGAGAAAAACGGCGAATTTACCCGCATGGCGCCGGCCGATATCGCCATCCTGGTACGCGACCGCCGGGAAGCGGCGGCGGTGCGGCGCGCCCTGATGGCGCGCCAGGTGCGCAGCGTCTACCTGTCCGACCAGGACTCCGTCATCGACAGCGTCGAGGCGGCCGACATGCTGCGCTGGCTGCACGCGGTGGCCAGTCCGCAGGACGGCGCGCTGGCGCGGGCGGCCTTCGCCACCGGCACCGCCGGCGTGGCCTTGCCGGCGCTGGCGCGCATGGCGGTCGACGAGCTGGCCTGGGAGGAGCGCGTGGAGCAGCTGAAAAACCTGCACACCATCTGGCAGCGCCAGGGCGTGCTGGCCATGCTGCGGCGCTTCATTCACGATCTGGGCCTGCCGCCGAAATTGCTGGCGCAGGCGGGCGGCGAGCGCCGCCTCACCAATTTGCTGCACCTGGCCGAGCTGCTGCAAACGGCCAGCCGCGCCCTCGATGGCGAGCAGGCGCTGATCCGCTGGTTCAGCGAGCAGCAGGCTGGCCTGGGCGAGGGCGGCGACGAGCGCATCGTGCGGCTCGAAAGCGACGCCGAACTGGTCAAGGTGGTCACCGTGCACAAGTCAAAAGGGCTCGAATACCCGCTGGTGTATCTGCCGTTCGCCGTCAGCGCGCGCCGCACGGACCGCCGCAATCGCAGCTTTTTCGAATACACCGACGACGCCGGCGCGCGCCATCTCGACCTGGGCCTGGGCGACGAGGCGATGGCGGCGGTCGACCAGGCGCGCCTGGAAGAAGACCTGCGCCTGTTGTACGTGGCGCTCACCCGTGCGCGCCACTTCCTGTGGCTGGGGGTGGCCGCCATCGCCGCGCGCAAGGCCGGCGAAAACCGCTTGCACGAATCGGCCTTCGGCTACCTGGTCGGTGGCGGCGAACGGATTGCCGCCGACCAGCTCACGCCGCGCCTGGCACGGCTGCGGGCGCTAAGGGCGACGGCGTCGGCGCACGCTGACGCCAGCGCCGCCATACCGATCTGGCTGCTGGCGAGCGCCGCCAGCGCCGACGCCGAGCGCGTCACCAGCCTGGCGCGCAGCCAGGCCGAGGCGCCCTTGCGGCCGGCGGCGCCGTTCACCGCCCGCTTCGAGCGCAACTGGTCGGTCGGCTCGTTCACCTCGCTGAGCCGGCCCAGCGCCGCCGCGCCGATGCGCGCGCTCGAGGCGACCTTGCTGGAAGAGGCGCCGCAAGGGGACGCCGGGGCAGCGCCGGCGCGGTTGGACGAGGCTCCCTGGCACCGATTCCCGCGCGGCTCCGTGCCCGGCAATTTTCTGCACGAGCAGCTCGAATGGATGGCGCAGGATGGCTTCGCGTGCGTGCGCGCGGCCAATTTCGACAGCCGCCTGGCGGCCCGTATCGAGCGCGCCGGCTGGGGCAACCGCCAGGACGACGCCATCGCCTGGCTGCGCCTGGTCGCCAGCACCGCGCTGCCGCCCCTGCAGGCGGCGCTGGCCGATCTGCGCGCGGTGCTGCCGGAGATGGAGTTCTGGTTCCCCAGCGACCATCTCGACGCGGGCGCCCTCGATCGCCTGTGCAGCGCCCATCTGCTCGACGGCGTGCGCCGGCCGGCCCTGCCGCAGCGCCAGTTGCACGGCATGCTCAAGGGCTTCGCCGACCTGGTGTTCGAGCACGAGGGACGCTACTGGGTGCTCGACTACAAATCGAACGCGCTGGGCGGCGCCGACCAGGCCTACACCCGCGCCGCCATGGGCGCGGGCATGGCGGCGCACCGCTACGACATCCAGGGCGCCATCTACCTGCTGGCGCTGCACCGGCTGCTGCGCAGCCGGCTGGGCGCGGCCTACGACCCGGCGCGCCAGCTGGGCGGCGCCATTTTTCTGTTTTTACGGGGCATCGCCAATCCTGACACGCGCGGCTGCTACCTGCTCGCGCCCGACCTGGCGCTGCTTGACGGCATCGACGCCTTGCTTGGCCTGGCATCCTCACCTGCATCGGAGAACCCCTGTTGAATACCCAGTGTGAGGCGCTGTGGCGCGAAGTGGCCGTGCTGACCGAGGCGGGCGCGCTGCGCCGCCTGTCGGGCGCGTTCGGGCGCTTCGTCGGCGCCATGCAGGTCGGCAGCGGCGGCGCACCCAGCCCCGCCAGCGCGCCGCTGCTGCTCGCCTGCGTGCTGCTGTCGGAGCTGGAAGGGCGCGGTCACAGCTGCCTGATGCTCGACGAACTGGCGGCCGATCCGTGCGCCCTGATGGGCTGGACGGCGCAGCAGTGGGCGCCGCTGGCGGCCGCCGCCGCGCCTCTGCCCCGGCAGACCAAGGGGTGGATCGCGGCGCTGGGCGGGGCCGGCCAGGTCTGGCAGGCCGGCCAGTTCGATTACGACCAGCCCCTTGTGCTCGACGGCGAGCGCCTCTACCTGCGCCGCTACTGGCGCGACGAGACGCTGGTGGCGGCCGCCATCGGCGCGCGTGCCCGCATCCGCCGGCCGGTCGACAGCGCCACCGTGAACGGCTCGCTGGCCCGGCTGTTCGATGGTGACGGTGCCAGTGCAGGCGCCGTTGACGATGGCCCCGACTGGCAGCGACTGGCCTGCGCCATCGCCGTGCGCGGCGACGTCGCCATCATCACCGGCGGGCCTGGCACGGGCAAGACCTACACGGTGGCACGCCTGCTGGCGCTGCTGCTGGCGGGGGCCGAGGCGGGCGCGGCGCCGCTGCGCATTGCCCTGGCCGCGCCCACCGGTAAGGCGGCGGCGCGGCTGAAACAGTCGATCGACAAGGCGATGGCAGCGCTGGTGGCGCGCATCGACAGCGGGAGCGGCGCGTTCGACCTGAAACAGCAGGCCGAGCTGATCGGGCCGGCGCGTACCCTGCACAGCCTGCTGGGCGCACGGCCCGACACCCGCCTGTTCGCCCACCACCGCGCCAATCCGCTCGAAGTCGACGTGCTGATCGTCGATGAGGCCTCGATGGTGCACCTGGAGATGATGGCGGCCCTGCTCGACGCCTTGCCGGCGGGCGCCACCCTGGTGCTGTTGGGCGACAAGGACCAGCTCTCCTCCGTCGAAGCGGGCGCCGTGCTGGGTGACCTGTGCGAACACGCCGAGCAGGGCGGTTACGACGAGGCCACCCGCGCCTACGCCGAGGCGGCCGCCGGCCAGGTGCTGCCGCCGCGCTACCTGGGCGCGGCCGGTGCGTTGGCCCAGCAAACGGTGATGCTGCGCCACAGCCACCGCTTCGGCGGACCGATCGGACGCCTGGCGCTGGCGGTCAACCAGGGCGACGTCGCCGTGGCCGAGCAGGTGCTGCGCGAAGGGGGCGAGCAACTGGCATGGATCGAACAGGCGCGCCAGGAACAGGTGCTGCAACTGGCCGTGGACGGCTACCGCGCGTTTCTTGAAATCCTGGACGGGGCGCCGCTGGCGGTGCTGCGCGCTTTCGAACAATTTCGCTTGCTGTGCGCGGTGCGCGAAGGTGAGTGGGGTGTGGCCGGTCTGAATGGCGCCATCGAAGCGCGGCTGGAGGCGGCGCGCCTGATCCGCAAGAGCGGTGAATGGTATGTGGGCCGCCCCGTCATGGTCACCCGCAACGACTACGGCACCCGCGTCTACAACGGCGACATCGGCGTGACCCTGAGCGACCCGCTCCGGCCGGCGTCCCTGCGCGTGTATTTTCTCGAGGGCGACGAGGTGCGCAGCGTGCTGGCGACGCGCCTGCGCCACGTCGAGACGGCGTTCGCCATGACGGTGCACAAGTCGCAGGGGTCGGAGTTCAGCCACACGGTGATGGTGCTGCCCAAGGCGGGCGGCGCGATGCTGGCCAGGGAACTCATTTATACGGGGATCACACGGGCGCGCCAGCGCTTCACCCTGGTCACGCCCAGCGGGGCCGTGCTCGGTGAAGCGATCGCCCGCAAGACCGAGCGCGCCAGCGGACTGCGCGCGATGCTGGCGCGCGGCTAAGCACCACGGCGCTGCAAATCAGGGGCCAGTGCGCCCCTGTGCTCTGGCTTAGCGGCGGGCGCGTGGCTTGAGGTGGCGCGCCACGCGGGTGCGCAGCGCCACCTTGGTGAGACGTGCTTCGCGCGGTTGCGCGCGCGCGTGCCGCGCCTCGGCAGCGTCGGCACCACCCATCAGGCGGCGGATCGACATGGCGTCGAAAGCGCGCGTGGAGGAGGCGCCGGCGTTGAGCAGCACCAGCGTGGCGTTCTTGCCGGCCGCCTTGATACGCATGATCAGGCAGCGTCCCGCTTCCTGCGTGTAGCCGGTTTTCGACAGGCCGATATCCCAGCCCTTGGCGCCGACAAAACGGTTGGTGTTGTGGTATTCGACGCCGCGGCCATTGATGTTGATGATGTCCTTGGCGTCGGTGGTGATGCGGGTGATTTCCGGGTAGTTCGAGGCGGCCACGGCCATCTTGATCAGGTCGGCGGCAGTCGACTTGTTGTTGGGCGACAGGCCGGTCGGCTCTTCGATGCTGGTCTGGGTCATGCCCAGCGCGGCAATTTTCGCCTTGACGGCAGCCTTGAACGCTTCGGTGCCGCCCGGATAGGTGCGGCCCAGCGAGGCGGCGGCGCGGTTATCCGACGACATCAGGGCAAGTTGCAGCACATCGCGGCGGGCAATGCTGGCGCCGACGGGCACGCGCGAGGTGCTGTGCTTGAGCATGTCGACGTCGACCTTGTCGATCGAGATGGCCTCATCGAGGTTCTGTTTCTTGTCCAGCACTACCATGGCCGTCATCAACTTGGTCAAGGAGGCAATGGGGACGATGACATTGGCATTCTTTTCAATCAGTACTTTGCCGGTGTCATCTTCAACAACCAGCACGGACTGCGAACCGAACGGACCGGCGAGGGCAGCGCCAGCAACGATCGACATCGCAACGGTGGCGAACAATTTTTTCATTTGGACATTTTCATGGGGCGTTCAACATCGGGCGCGCCGTGGCGCGGCGGATGTGGAAACAACTAGACGGAAGGCAACTACACGTGGGGAAGATAGCATTCATGTTGGGCAATGTCCATGGTGCACAACCGTATTCATGCTACAGGCTGGCATTTTAATGAAAAAAGGCCCTGCGTCCGCGCAGAGCCTTTTTAAATGAACAATACTATTTTTCAGATTGCTTGTCGTTTTGCTTCTTTTATGGGGAGCGTTTATTTCGACGTGTAGATTTTGTCGAACTCGCCGCCGTCGTCAAAGTGTTTTTTCTGCGCCGCCTTCCAGCCGCCAAACAGTTCGTCGACGGTGAACAGGGTGATCGGCTTGTAGTTGGCGGCGTATTTCTTGGCCACTGCCGCCGAACGCACGCGCATGAAGTGCTTCGCGCCGATTTCCTGGCCGGCCTCGGAATACAGGAAATTGAGGTAGGCGGTGGCCTGCTTGCGCACATTGCGCTTGTCGACCACCTTGTCGACCACGGCCACCGGCGACTCGGCCAGGATCGAGGTGGATGGATAGACCACCTCGAAATTGTCACCAAACTCGGCGCGCACGAGTTGCACTTCGTTTTCGAACGTCACCAGGGCGTCGCCGATCTGGCGCTGGGTGAAGGTGGTGGTGGCGGCGCGGCCGCCACCGTCGAGCACCGGCACGTTCTTGAAGATGCGGCCCACCAGTTCGCGCGCCTGCGCTTCGGTGCCGCCTTTTTTCAGCACCGAGCCCCACGCGGCCAGGTAGGTATAGCGGCCGTTGCCGGCGGTTTTGGGATTGGGAATGACCACCTTGACGTCGGCCTTGGCCAGGTCGTCCCAGTTCTTGATCTGCTTGGGGTTGCCCTTGCGCACCAGGAACACCATCGTCGAGTAATACGGCGCGGCATTGTTGGGGAATTTCTTGGCCCAGTCGGGCGCGACCAGGCCGCGCTCGGCCAGCATGTCGATATCGTTGGCCTGGTTCATCGTCACCACCGACGCCTCGAGGCCGTCGGCGACCGAGCGCGCCTGCTTGCTCGAGCCCCCGTGCGATTGCTTGATGACGACGGTTTCGCCCGTTTTTTGCTTGTAATCGGCGATGAAGGCTGGGTTGATGTCCTTGTACAGTTCGCGCGCCACGTCATATGAAACGTTGAGCAGCTCGGTGTCGGCGGCGCGCGCGGCCAGCGGCAGGGCGAAGGCGCCCAGCGTAAACGCGAGCAACATGCGGCGGGTGAACGGAATACGTGTCATGGTGGCTTTTACCTTATGAGGAGACAGGCTGGTATGTTCGTCAATACCGGCCCCGAAAGGAAGAACAATTTTGTCATAAGCTTAATCGGCTACCGTGCGCCGCGCTCTTATTATTTGCTGCCCGATGGTGTGCACGAGCCGCGCACAGCAAGCGGCGGCGCTTGCGTGTATAGTCCATCCTGAGTAGTACCTTAGTAATTAGCAATAATTTTTCCCTTTCACCATTATCCATTGTTCATGAAAATCGGACTCACCACCCGCGCTGCCGTGGCCGCCGACGCCGAGGCGATCTGCACCGTGCTGCGCCAGGCCATCCTGGAAAGCTGCGTCGACGACCACCGTCACGACCCGGCCATTCTCGACGCCTGGCTGGGCAACAAGCAGCCGGCCCAGGTGGCGGCGTGGATCGCCGTGCCGGCCAATTACATGGTGGTGGCCGAGCGCGCCGATGGCATCGTCGGCGTCGCCCTGATCAACCAGGCCGGCAAGCTGGCCCTGTGCCATGTCTTGCCGCTGGCGCAGCGCCAGGGCGTGGGCAAGGCCCTGCTCGACGCGGCCGAAGCGCGCGCGCGCAGTTGGGGCGTGGCCACCGTGCGCATCCACGGCACCATCAACAGCCGCGGCTTCTATGCGCGCTTCGGTTACCTCAATGCGGGCAAGGACAAGACCTGCTACGGCGTCGACAGCGACCTGCTGTGGAAGCAACTCGACGCCGTGCCGGGCGCGCAGGGCGGCAACAAGCGCTTTTGCAGCTGCAATTCCGGCAATTCGCAATAATTCCCGCCGCGCCCGTGAAAACGGCGCCGTTTCGGCAAACGCTTGCGTTATAGTGAGCGCCTCAATTTTGACCACGTCTGATATGGCTTCGCGCAGAGAATTTCTTCACCAAGGTTTGACCCTGACCGCGCTGGGCGCGCTGTCGACCCCGCTGATCGGCTGCGCCACGGCGGCCGGCACTGCCAAGTCCGCCACTGCCGCCACGGCGCATGCCCGCGCCCCGGCCGCGCCAACCCGCGTGGCCAGCGCCGGCAGCAAGGCGCCCACGCTCATCGCCGCCACCGACATGGCGCCGCCGCCGGACATTTTCGACGCCCAGGCGCTCGACATGGACTTCTGGCTCAAGCCGCGCACCTTGTCCGTGATCCGCCCGCAAAGTGGCGAGCGCGCCAGCGTGCTGTACTGGAAAGACGGCCAGGTCATCGACGCCGCCTACCAGGAATTGTGCCACTTGATGCGTGACGTCAACGGCAAGGAAACCGCACCCATCGATCCCAAGCTGTTTGAAACCCTGTGGGGCACCCAGGCCTTCGTGGCCCGCTACGGCATCGACCAGCCGCTCGAGATCCTGTCGGGCTTTCGCACCGCCAAGTCCAACTCGCGCCTGATCGAGCAGGGTGTGCCGGCCGCGCGCCAGTCGCTGCATATCAAGGGCATGGCCGCCGATATCCGCATCGCCAACCTCAATGCCGAGGTACTGGGCGGTCTGGTGCGCAGTTTCCGCCAGGGCGGGGTGGGCTTCTATTACCGCTCGGGCCCGAAGGGGGGCTGGATTCACGCCGACACGGGCTTGAAACGGACCTGGAAGGGCTGACGCCTTGCTGCGTCGGTCTTGCACGCAGCGAGGTTTTTTTGTCATCGCCCTCAAACTCTTTGCCCTCGACGCTGTCCAATCGTTTTGCCGGCGGTGTGGCCGGCCGCGGCGCCGCCCGTGCGGCGTCGTGCCGATTCGACAGACACAAGGAGCTTACGATGGCAACTATGAACATTCCCGCAAATGATCGCCGCCACACGCCCGAACGTCGCCAGACGCCGCTACTCGGCAGACGTAGCACCGGCGTGTCGGTGATCGATTACCTGGCCATGGCCTTGATGATCATCGGCGGACTGAACTGGGCTGCGGTGGGCTTGTGGGGCATCGACGTCGTCGCCAGCCTGTTCGGGGTGGCGACGCCGATTGCCCGGGTCATTTACATCCTGGTGGGACTGGCCGCCCTGTACGGCATTTACCTGGTGGTGCGCATGGCGAAGGTCAGTTCCAAACTGGCATAAGGCGCCCGCCGCGAGGGGCGGCGCGCAGGGCCGTGCCCGTTTCTCTGGCGCCGGCGCCTGCTGCCCGACGGCGAAGGCGACGGCGCCTTCGCCGTCGTCTTATTTGTAGGCGTAGCCCTTGACGGGCACCGCGTCGTCGCGGCGCACCACCAGGTCGGCCTGTGCCACGGGCCGGTCCCACCAGATGTGCCAGCCCCGCTGCTGGCCAGGCGCCACGTTCGGATGGTCCGCCATGAAACGATCGAGAAATTGTTCAAAATCGGATACGTAGCCCTGTGTCCGGTATGCCAGTTTCGCCGACTTCATCGCGCCTCCCCCGGCCGTGCCCCATCGTGTGCGCTCGTCGCCAGCGCGCCCCCGCTTGTACGCGATCGTCGAAATGCCGTACGATACGCGCGGTCAGCCTTGATTTTTCGCACAGGCTTCAGCTTTTCTATCGCGTGATCATGAACCCAAGTCTTACCCCAGGCGGCGAAGCCCTCGACGCCGCCCCGAGCGCCCCCGCACCCCGTTTCCGCGCTGTCCCCTGGACCGCACTGGAAACGCCGCAAGATGTCGAATTGTGGATCGACGAGCACAACCAGAGTCTGCAGGAACATATCGCCCCCCAGGAAACGGGCTACGGCGTCTGTTTTACCTTGGCCGTGGGCGGCAAGGTGTTCATGCAGACCACGGGCGACGCGATTTTTCTCGACGTGGAGGCCGACGCCGCATGGATCGCCCCCTTGCTCACGGCAGCAACCGGCGCCCAGCCGCCTGCCGGTCAGCTGTGGGTGCTGCCGGAAGACCGCCTGGTGCAACTGGTGCTGGGCATGTCGCCCTTGATCGCCACCACCACTTTGATCGTCGGGCACCGATTCGGTTCCCGCAATCGTTCGATGGCCGCCTGATCGCCGCGCTGCCTCGATGAACCGCTTACCTTGATCCCGGACCCCGCATGCACGCTTACCATTTTTCGCGGCCCCGTCAACTGCTCGCTCGCCTGATCGCCGTCGCCGCTTGCGCCAGCCTGGCGCTGCCGGCGGTGGCGGCCGACCTGTTGGCCACCGTCAAGCAGCGGGGCGCCCTGCGCGTGGCCATGGAGGGCACCTATCCGCCCTTTAATTTCAAGGACCAGAAAACCGGCCAGCTCAGTGGTTACGACGTCGACGTCGCCCGCCTGCTCGCCGCCAGGATGGGTTTGAAGGTGGAATTTGTCGCCACCGAGTGGTCTGCCATCCTGGCGGGCCTGGGGGCCGGCAAGTACGACGTCATCGTCGGCCAGGTCGGCATCACGCCCCAGCGCCAGCAAGCCTTCGATTTTTCTTCCCCTTACACGTATTCGAGCCCGCAGTTGATCGTTCGCAAGTCTGACACGGCCACCTACGCCAGCCTCGACAGCCTCAAGGGCAAGAAGCTCGGCGTTGGCCAGGGCAGCATTTTCGAGCAGCAGGCCAAGGCGGTCGGGGGCATCGAGGTCAAGAGCTATCCGGCGGCGCCGGAAAATCTGCAGGATCTGGCCAATGGGCGCGTCGATGCGGCGCTCAACGACAGCCTGATGGTGGCCTACCTGCTGAAAAATTCGACCCTGCCCATCAAGGCGGGCGCGCGGGTGGGCAAAGTCGAACGGATGGGCATCCCCTTTGCCAAGGGCAACCCGCAATTCGCGGCCGCGCTCGACAAGACGCTGGCCGCCGTGGCGGCCGATGGCAGCCTGACGGCCATTTCCATCAAGTGGTTCGGCACCGACGTCAGCCGCGCAGCGCCGTAAGCGGACGGCATGGATATGGCTGGCATGGAAGCGGCGGGCGTCGAGCTCATCGGGCTGTTGCGCGCGGCGGCGCCCACCATGTTGACGGGCGCCGCCTACACGCTGGTGTTCGCCATGGCCTCGATGGTGGGCGGCTTGTGCCTGGGTTTTCCACTGGCCCTGCTGCGCATGTCGCGCCGGCGTGCCTTGCGCTGGCCGGCCGCGCTGTATGTGAGCGTGATGCGCGGCACCCCCCTGCTGGTCCAGATTTTCGTGATCTATTATGGCTTGCCCAGCATCGGCATTGAATTCACGCCCGTCGTCGCGGGCGTGCTGGCGCTCTCGCTCAACGCCGGCGCCTACCTGTCGGAAAGCCTGCGCGGCGCCATCGACAGCATCGGCCCCGGCCAGTGGCGCGCCAGCCTCAGCCTGGGCCTGAATCACTGGCAAACCCTCGCCTACGTCATCCTGCCGCAAGCGCTGCGGGTGGCGGTGCCGTCGATGAGCAATACCTTGATCAGCCTGATCAAGGACACCTCGCTCGTCTCGGTCATCACCATGACGGAATTGATGCTGACGACCAAGGAAGCCATCGCCACCACCTTCCGCCCGCTGCCCCTGTACCTGGCGGCGGCGGCGCTGTACTGGTGCATGAGCCTGGCATTCGAGGCCCTGCAAGGCCGCCTCGAGCGAAAACTCGGGCGCGCCCACCGTGCATGAAAAAGGCGCTGTCACCGTCACGGTGAAAGCGCCAAAAAAAACCGGCCCGCAGGCCGGTTCAAGCAACAGCTGGGTTTGCCGTGCTTACATATTTGGGTAATTCGGCCCGCCGCCACCTTCGGGCGTCACCCACACGATGTTCTGGGTGGGATCCTTGATGTCGCACGTCTTGCAGTGCACGCAGTTTTGCGCATTGATCTGCAGGCGCTCCTTGCCATTGTCGTCGGCGACATATTCATACACCCCGGCCGGGCAATAGCGCGCTTCCGGACCCGCGTACGTGGCCAGGTTGATGTTGACGGGCACTGCCGGATTTTTCAGGGTCAGGTGAATCGGCTGGTCTTCGGCGTGGTTGGTGTTGGAAATGAACACCGAGGACAGGCGGTCGAAGGTCAGCTTGCCGTCCGGGCGCGGATAGACGATGGGCTTGTAGTTGGCGGCCGGCTTGAGGCATTCGTGGTCGGCGTGACTGTGGTGCAGGGTCCACGGCGCCTGGCCGCGGAACACGATCTGGTCGATGGCCGTCATGACGGCGCCCACCACCAGGCCCTTCGACAGCCAGGGCTTGACGTTGCGGGCCACGTGCAACTCTTCCTTCAGCCACGACGCTTCAAAGGCGGCCGGGAAGGCGGCCAGTTCGTCATGCTGGCGGTTCGCTTGCAGGGCGCCGAAGGCCGCTTCGGCCGCCAGCATGCCCGTCTTGATGGCGGCGTGGCTGCCCTTGATGCGGCTCATGTTCAGGAAGCCCGCATCGCAGCCGATCAGGGCGCCGCCGGCGAACACCAGTTTTGGCAAGGATTGCAGGCCGCCCGCCGTGATCGCGCGGGCGCCGTAGGAAATCCGCTTGGCGCCTTCGAAGAAGGTGCGGATGGCGGGGTGGGTTTTATAGCGCTGGAATTCTTCGTAGGGCGACAGGTAGGGGTTTTCGTAGGCCAGGCCGACGACGTAGCCGACCGCCACCTGGTTGTTTTCCAGGTGATACAGGAAGGAACCGCCGTAGGTGTCGTGCGCCAGCGGCCAGCCGGTGGTGTGGATCACCAGCCCGGGCTGATGCTTGGCCGGATCGATCTCCCACAGTTCCTTGATGCCAATGCCATAGGACTGGGGGTCCTTGCCAGCGTTCAGGTCATACTTTGCCATCAACTGCTTGCCCAGGTGGCCGCGCGAGCCTTCCGCGAACAGGGTGTACTTGGCGTGCAATTCCATGCCCAGCTGGAAATCCGGACCAGGCTGGCCGTCGCGCTTGACGCCCATATTGCCGGTGGCGACGCCCTTGACGGCGCCATCTTCCGTGTACAGGATTTCAGCGGCGGGAAAGCCGGGGAACACTTCCACGCCCAGCGCTTCGGCCTGCTGACCGAGCCAGCGGGTGACATTGGCCAGGGAGATGACGTAGTTGCCGTGGTTTTCGAAGCAGGCCGGGACCATGAAGTTGGGCGTCTGGTAGGCCTTCGTTTCCGTCAGAAACAAGATCCGGTCTTCCGTCACCGCCGTGTTGAGGGGGGCGCCCAGTTCTTTCCAGTTCGGGAACAGTTCGGTCAGCGCGCGCGGGTCCATCACCGCGCCCGACAGGATATGGGCGCCCACTTCGCCGCCTTTTTCCAGCACGACCACGGAGACTTCCTTGCCCTGTTCGGCCGCCATTTGCTTGAGGCGGATCGCTGCCGAAAGGCCGGCCGGACCGCCACCGACGACGACGACGTCGTATTCCATGGCCTCGCGCGGGCCGTACTGTTCGAGAAGATTGATTGGCTCTGTCATGGTATTTTTTATGGGCTCGAAAAATTTAAGCACGAGTGTGCGGCTTTTTGGCGCCGATTGCAACGGCGCCCGCTATTTTACGGGCATATTGCGCCAATATTAGGGCGCTTCGTCTAAACCGTGCCCGGCCATGCCACCAGCGCGGTTTTGCGGCAACGGGCGTTGCCGCACCGGCGCCATCGCCGCCCCATCTTGCCGCCAAAATCAGGCGCTCTGGCGCTGGTAATTTATGTAATGATGACGCTTTGTCTGGACAAGCACAGGAGCGAACGTGGGCATTGAAGTCAATTTCGAAGGAAAGATCGCGCTCATCACGGGCGCTTCGAGCGGGCTCGGAGCCCGTTTTGCCAAGGCCCTGGCCGGCGCTGGCGCACAGGTGGTGCTGGCCTCGCGCCGTACCGACCGCCTCAAGGAACTGCGGGCGGAAATCGAGGCCGACGGCGGCGCCGCCCACGTGGTCGCGCTCGACGTCACCGACATGGCCAGCATCAAGAGCGCCATTGCGCACGCCGAAACGGAAGCGGGACCGATCGATATCCTGGTCAATAATTCGGGGGTATCGACCACCCAGCGCCTGGTCGATGTCACCGAAGACGATTATGGCTACGTGATGGACACCAATTTGCGCGGCGCCTTTTTTGTGGCCCAGCAAACGGCCAAGCGCATGATCGCGCGCGCCAAGGGCGATCCCAAAAAACAGCACCGCATCATCAACATCGCCTCGGTGGCCGGTTTGCGCGTGCTGCCCCAGATCGGCATTTATTGCATGAGCAAGGCGGGGGTGGTGCAGATGACCAAGGCGATGGCCGTCGAATGGGGCAAGTACAACATCAACGTCAATGCCATCTGCCCCGGCTATATCTCGACCGAAATCAATGAAGATTATTTCGACACCGAGCAAGGCAAGAAGCTGATCGGCATGCTGCCCCGCAAGCGCGCCGGCAGACCGGAAGATCTCGATGGCCTGCTGCTGTTACTGGCCGCCGAAGAATCGCATTTCATTAACGGCGCCATCATCACCGCCGATGACGGCATGACGGCGCAGTAAACACGCGCACAACGCGCGGCGCGGGCGATGGCGGCGCCATCTGCCCTAGCGCGATACGCCGACGAGCTTGTGCACCAATTCCGACGAGGTCGACGCCGAGAACTTGCGCATCAACTTGGCCCGGTGCATTTCCACCGTGCGCGGACTGAGGTCGGTTTCGCGCGCGATGACCTTGCTGGTCTTTCCTTCGACCAGCAGGGCGGCGATTTCCCGTTCGCGCGGCGTCAATTCGGCCGTGACAGGGCGCTTTTCGCTGAGGTCTTCGAACGTCCACACGCCCGCGCCCAGCGGTTGCTGCGGATTGAGCGCGCGGCCACTGACGTGGCACCAGAACAATTCACCATCGGCGCGCCGCATGATGCGCTCATCGGAATAGCGGCCCCTGGCATTCATGATAGGGACGATGCGGTCGCCCGTGCGCAGGAATTCATCGAGCGTCGGGTACAGCGTCAGGAACGAACGGTCCGTCAGTGTTGCCAGCGGATAGCCGAACATCGAGGCCAGCGCCTCGTTGGCAGACTGGATCACGCGATCGACGGAGATGCACATGCCGACCGGCGCGTACTGGAAAATGGTCTCGTAATCGAGTGCGTAAGATGTCTTTAGCGGAGTCAAACGTGTCTTGCCTTGTGCTGGGGAATTGGCCGGTAGTTCTACGGTATTGTGCTTTTGGCTGCCGTATTTTATGCTGAGACTCTACTCTGGTGGTCATAAAGCGCGTGCGTAGGCGCTCTCAATAATATTTAGGGGACAGTATGAACAAAGTGTATCCCGATGCGGCAGCAGCGCTGTCCGGTATCGTCAAAGATGGTCAGACCATTGCCGTCGGCGGCTTCGGCTTGTGCGGCATTCCGGAGGCGCTCATCGTTGCCTTGCGCGATTCCGGCGTGACCGGGCTGACCGCGATCTCCAACAATGCCGGCGTCGACGACGCCGGCCTCGGTCTGCTGCTGCAAACGCGCCAGATCAAGAAAATGATTTCGTCCTACGTGGGCGAGAACAAGGAATTTGCCCGCCAGTACCTGGCCGGCGAACTGGAAATCGAATTCACGCCGCAAGGCACCCTGGCCGAAAAACTGCGCGCCGGCGGCGCCGGCATTCCCGCCTTCTATACCAAGACGGGGGTGGGCACCATCGTCGCCGAAGGCAAGAACGTGCGCCAGTACGGTGGCGAAGACTACATTCTCGAAGAAAGCCTGGTATCGGACGTGTCCCTGGTCAAGGCCTGGAAAGCGGACCGCTCGGGTAACCTGGTGTTTCGCAAGACGGCGCGCAACTTCAATCCGAATGTGGCGATGGCAGGCAAAATCACCGTCGTCGAAGTGGAAGAACTGCTGGAAATCGGCGAAATCGATCCCGACCACGTGCACCTGGCCGGCATTTTCGTGCAGCGCATCGTTGTCAACGCCCACCCGGAAAAACGCATCGAACAGCGCACCGTGCGCCCAAACTAAAAAAATTATTCGTAAAAATATCGGGAGACTGACATGGCATGGACTCGTGACGAAATGGCTGCGCGCGCAGCGAAAGAATTGCAGGACGGTTTTTATGTAAACCTGGGCATCGGCTTGCCGACCCTGGTGGCCAACTATGTGCCCAAGGATATCGAGGTCTACCTGCAGTCGGAAAACGGCTTGCTGGGCATCGGCCCGTTCCCCACCGAAGACCAGGTCGATGCCGACGTCATCAATGCCGGCAAGCAGACGGTGACGGAGTTGCCGGGCGCAGCCTACTTCAGCTCGGCCGATTCCTTCGGCATGATCCGCGGCGGCAAGATCAACCTGGCCATCCTGGGCGCCATGCAGGTGTCGCAGTACGGCGACCTGGCCAACTGGATGATTCCCGGCAAGATGGTCAAGGGCATGGGCGGCGCGATGGACCTGGTGGCCGGCGTCACGCGGGTGGTGGTGGTGATGGAGCACGTGGCCACTGCCAAGGATGGCAGCACGTCGCCAAAAATCCTCAAGCAGTGCAATCTGCCGTTGACGGGCGTGCGCGTGATCGACCTGGTCATCACCGACCTCGGCGTGATCGAGGTGTCCGATGCGGGCCTGAAGCTCATTGAGCTGGCGCCGGGCGTGAGCAAGGAAGACGTGGTGGCGGCAACCGAAGCGGACATCGACGTCTCGGCCGTATAAACAGTCTGCCCTAACAAACAGGCTGGCCGGGCAATTAATTGCCCCGCCAGCCTGTTTGTTTACCGGCGTCTGCGGCGGCGGGTAACGTTTACTTGAGCGCCCAGGTGTAGGCGAGGGGCGACCATGCTTGCACCGCCACGCCGTTTTCCAGTGCTGGCCGGAAGCTGCACAAGGCGATGCCGCTGCGGGCTGCTTCGTCGAGCGTCACGTGGCCGCTCAATTGGTCGACCCGTGAGTCGATCACCTTGCCCGTGGCATCGACCAGGAATGCCAGCTTGACCGTGCCCGTGTGTTCGGCGCGCAATGACGCTTGCGGCCAGACGGGCTTGGCGCAACTGGCGAAATTGACGATGGCCTTGGTGCGTACGCTGGTGCTGTCGGCGTGACTGGCCAGCGGTGCCTGGGCGCAGCCGGCCACCAGCGCGGTGGCCAGCCCCAGCACGGGCAGCGCCGCTTTCCAGTCCAGGCGCTGCGCATCGGGGCGCAGCAATCGCTTGATACGGACCATTAATTCTCCTCCTGTGGCGGCCAGCGCCAGTGTAGTGTGGGAAAACTGGATTTTTTCCAGTTCGGACAGGGCGCGCGCCAGCCGGCGCTTGCCCACGTAGTGCGCCGCCAGGTCGTCGGCAATCTGCTCGCGCTCGATCCGGATGCGAGCGGACAAGTACCAGACGGCGGGGTGATAGAACAGCAGCGTCTCGACGACGTTTTGCAGCAGGTTGACCAGGTAATCGGCCCGCTTGACGTGGGCCAGTTCGTGGGCGATCAGCGCTTCGAGCAAGTCCGGCGGCATGCCCGTGAGCAGGCTCGACGGCAGCAACACCAGCGGACGCCACCAGCCGGCCGTGATCGGGCTGGCAATCGTGTCGACGACGCGCAGGCGCAGCGCTTGCGTGATGCCCAATTGGCGCGCCAGCAACTCCATGCGCGCCTGCCAGTGGGGGGCGGCCGCGCCGCCGGCACCGGCGCGGCCGATCCAGCACAGACCCACCACCATGCGCGCAGACAAGGCCGCGGCGCAGGCGGCCCAGGCCAGCACGATGGCGCCCAGTTGTCCCTGCAGCCAGGCCAGGGGGAGGCCGGCACCGCTGCTGACGCCAGCCGTGAACAGGGGCGCGGTGCCTGCGCCGCCGCCGGGCGCCGGCGCGCACAGGCGCAGCAACAGGTCGGCCGCCGGCCATGCGAGGCAAGCGAGCAAGGCGCCGCAGGCGAGGGCGTAACGGGCCTGCGGGCGGGCGTTGCGCAGCACCAGCAGGCCGACCGCGGCCAGGCAGGCGATCAGCGTGCCCTGCCACACAAAATGCAGCAAGGTCCAGCCCAGCTGGCCGATCACGGTGCTTGCGCTCATGGCTGATCGTCCTTGAGCAGTTGTTCGATTTCCTCGCGCTCCTTGCTGGAAATGCCACTGCGCAAGGCTGCCAGCACCAGCGCCTTGGCCGAACCGGCGAAGGCTTTCTGGATCAGGTCCTTGAGCAGATTGGTCTGCAGGCTGTCCTGCGCCTGGGCCGGGGCGTACACGTGCGAGCGCTGGCGGTCGTCGCGGATCAGCAAACCCTTGCCATGCATGATCTGCATCAGCCGCAGCACGGTGGCGTAGGTGACGTCGGGCCGTTCGGCCTGCATGGCCTGGTGGACCTGGCGCGCGGTGGCGGCCCCCAGCGGCCACAGGGTTTGTAGCAGGTCAAGTTCGGCGGCGGTGGGTTTGGCGATGGCAGCGGGCATGGTGTTCTCCGGGAGATCAGAAAGAGTAGAGCATCTAGACATCAATGTCTAGATATTTATTTGACGGCATCGCGCAGGGATTTCTTGCTTATTGGCATGGGCATAAATAACATAGACATTCTTGTCTATCAGGAGTTCCCATGTCCAAGCACCATGCCCTTCGCGCCGTCCTGGTCGCCGCCACGCTCATGTTCGCCTGCCGCGCCGGCGCCGCCGAGTTTCCCGACTATCCCTTCATTCATACCAGCGGTAGTGGCGTTGTGTATGTCGCGCCCGACCTGGGCGAGATCGATTTCGAAATTTCCCTGTTTAATGCCGACCCGCAAGCGGCGCGCGTGGCCGTGGACGCCCGTATCGCCGCCATTCGCGCGCTGCTCGACAGCGCCGGCGTGCCATCGGCCGACATCGACATCCGCGATGTCCGCCGCGATATTCGCAAGGCCGATCCGGCGCAGGCCGGGCTGGTGCAGTACGACCTCAAGTGCGGCGTGCATATCAAGATTGCCGATCTGTCGAAGTGGCGCGAGGTGGTGGGGCCACTGATCGTCATGCCCGAGCTCGATGGCTTCATGATCGGCTTCGATTCGAGCAAGCGTGCTCAGGTCGAAAGCGAACTGACCGCAGAGGCACTGAAAGCGGCGCGCCGCCGTGCCGAGGCGATCGCCGACGGCGTGGGCCGCAAGCTGGGCCTGGCCAGCGCCGTCTCGACGGGCGACCTGAAGAACGTCACCCGCGCCGTCGGGCTGGGCGGTGTCCAGGGCGTTGGCTATCGCAGCCCGGTGCGCGCCGACCCCGATCGCGAGGGTTTGTTGATGATCGTGCCGATGAAGTTGTCGCAATCGGTGGACGTGATTTACCGCTTCAAATAAAAAGGCGCTTTCACCGTTAGCTGTTGAGTTTCTTTCGAGCTCAAGCGCCGAAGTGACCGAGCGCCGCTGCGAGGAAGCGCTCGGCGTTGCCGATGCGGCGCAGGTCGATGGCCCAGCACCAGCCCAGGTAATTGTCCAGATAGCGCGTGGCCACGCCGTTGAAGTGATGGAGCCACCGTTTAAAGCGACTGTGATAAGCGTTGACGTTTTGAATGTGAATGGCTTCACGTACACGAACGCCCTGGCGCGATGCGCAGCGGGGACACACGCTGTGCGCACGGGCGATCTGGTCGATCAGCGCGGCAATGCGCTCGCCGTTGACGAGCGCCGACATGAAACAGCACACGGCCAGCCTCTGGTGCGTATTAAAGGCGCGCAGCCGGGAGAACAGGCGGGTGAAATCAGGACGGACCTGCTTGCCTTGTGCCACGCTGCTCTCCCATCACGTCGGTGGAGCAGGATTGACCTCAGCAATTCAAATCGGTTCGGGGTCGACCCACAGCAAACGGTGAAAGCGCCAATAAAAAAAACGCCGGCGATGCCGGCGTTTTCGCAGGGCGCGTCAAACCGCTCAGGCAGCGTCGCGCACGGGGAACATTTCCTTGTCGTCTTCCAGGTGGGTCGGATGGCGCAGTTCGGCCGCCAGGCGATCGTGGTCGAGTTCATTTTCCCATTTCGACACGACGATGGTGGCCACGCCGTTGCCGATGAAATTGGTCAGCGCGCGGCACTCGCTCATAAAGCGGTCGATGCCCAGGATCAGCGCCATGCCGGCCACGGGAATGGTTGGCACCACGGCCAGGGTGGCGGCCAGGGTGATGAAGCCGGCACCGGTGATGCCGGAGGCGCCCTTCGAGGTCAGCATGGCGACCCCGAGGATGGTCAGCTCCTGCCAGATGGTCAGTTCGGTGTTGGTCGCTTGCGCCACGAACAGGGCGGCCATGGTCATGTAGATGTTGGTGCCGTCGAGGTTGAACGAGTAACCGGTCGGCACCACCAGGCCCACCACCGATTTGGAGCAACCGAGCTTTTCCAGCTTGCGCATCAGGGCCGGCAGGGCCGATTCCGAGGAACTCGTGCCCAGCACGATCAGCAATTCTTCCTTGATATAGGAAATGAAGCGGAAGATCGAAAAACCCGTGTACTTGGCAATCGTGCCCAATACCACCACCACGAACAGGAAGCAGGTCAGGTAGAACGAGCCCATCAGCTTTGCCAGCGGCACCAGCGAAGCGATGCCGAATTTTCCGATGGTAAATGCCATGGCGCCGAAGGCACCGATCGGGGCGACTTTCATGACGATGCCGACCACGCCGAAAATCACGTGCGAAACGTCATCGATGAGCTTGGTGACGGGACGGCCCCGTTCGCCCAGCATGGACAGGGCCACGCCGAACAGGATGGCGATGAGCAGCACCTGCAGGATTTCACCCTTGGCGAACGCATCGACAAAGGTGGTGGGAATGATGTTCATGACGAAATCGATGGTCGACTGGTTCTTCGCCTTGGCGGTGAATTCGGCGATCGACTTGGTGTCGAGGGTGGCGGGGTCGGCATTAAAGCCCGCACCCGGTTTGAGCAGGTTGGCCACGACCAGGCCGATGGCCAGCGCGAACGTCGACACCACTTCGAAGTAGAGCAGGGCCTTGCCGCCCACGCGGCCGACTTTTTTCATGTCCTGCATGCCGGCGATGCCGGCGACGACGGTACAGAAAATGACCGGCGCGATGATCATTTTGATCAGCTTGATGAAGCCGTCGCCCAGCGGCTTCATGTCGACCGCCAGTTTCGGATAGAACACGCCCAGCAGCACGCCGCAGACAATGGCGAACAACACCTGAACATACAGGATTTTATAAAACGGTTTTTTCATGGTGGCCTCGCTTGCTGCAGGTGAGTGTGACGGTGATCGTGATAGCGGACTATCATCGGCCAAACGGCAGGGGCGGGCAATTGTGGTTTTCCACATCGCGCAATGCTTTGACGGGGCGCACCGCAGCCGTAAATACCACCCGGGCGTGAATAAGAGTTGTGCTAGGCATTGCAACAAAATATACTCGGCAGGACAAGAATTGTTGATTTTCGTTACGAATGCTGCCATGAACCTGCCCCTCCACGAATCCGCCAACGCCATCCTCTATCGCGCCCTCGACCTGCCCGCTGGCGATCGCCAGCAGTTCATCGCCCAGGCCACTGCCGGCGAGCAGGCCTTGTTCGACGATGTACGCGCGATGCTCTCGCGCATCGAACAGCTCGACCAGTTCCTCGAAGATCCCCTCGAACTGCCGGTCGAGCAGAAGGCGCCGGCGCCCGTGCTGCCCCGCCATGGCGACATCATCGGTGGCTGGCGCGTGGAACAGGAGCTGGGCCGCAACGGCGCCGACCTGATTTTGCTGGTGCGACGCGAGGCGGGCGCAGGCGGTGAGCTCGCGTTCGGCACCATGCGGCTGGCGCAGGCGGCCTCGCGCACCGGCCAGACCACCACCCGCTTCGAGCGCCTGCGCGAGCGGCTTGCCGCGCTCGACCATCCGGCCATCCCGGCGCCGGTCGACGGCGGCATCACCGCCGACGGCCGCCCGTATTTCGTCGTCGACCGGGGCGCTGGCATGCCGATCGACCGCTACTGTGCCCAGCAGGGCCTGGACCTGGCCCAGCGCGCGCTGCTGTTCGCCAGCGTCTGCGACGCCGTCCATTACCTGCACCAGCACCTGATCGTCCACCGCGACCTCAAGAGCGCCGATATGCTGGTGGCGCCTGGCGGCGCCGTCAGCGTGCTCGACGCCGGCATGATCGGCGACGGCTGGGCCGTCAACCCCGCCTTTACCAGCCCCGACCAACTGGCCGGCCAGCCGCTGTCGGTGAGCACCGACATTTATTCACTGGGCGCCGTGCTGTTTAGCCTGTTGACGGGCAGGTATGTCCATGGCGTCGATGCGGGCGGCGTATTCAAGACGGGCGGGCAGGTGGTCGCGCCCGCGTCGACCGTCATGCTCGACGCTTTCGAGCGCGGCCTGGACGGCGCCACCGACCTGGCGGTCGATCCGTTCTTCGCCCCGGCCGACGCCGCCGCCGCACAGGCCCGGGCGGCGTGCTTGCGCAGCTGGTTTGACCCGATCCTGGCGCGCGCGCTGGCGGCCGCGCCGGCCCAGCGCTACGCTTCGGCGCACGCGCTTGCGCGCGAGCTCGAGCAGGCGGCGGCGCGGCTGCAGGCGGACGGCGCCGCGGTGCCCGCCGTGCCGGACGATGCCGCACCGGTACGCGTGGCGCCGGCCCTGCTGGCGGCAGCCGCTGACGATGCCGAACCGGCCAGCAGCGCCAGCAGCGCCAGCATCGCCAGCATCGCCGCCGCACCGGCTCCGCACTCTGCTCAATACACTGAGGCCGCCATCGCCGACGCGTCGGCCGCGCCACGCCGCCGTCCGCTGGCGCTGGCGGTGGCCATGCTGGTGGCCGGGCTGCTGGTGGGCGTGCTGGCCGCGCCCTGGCTGCAGCAGCATGGCATCCCGCCGGCGCCGCGCCTGCGCGGCGCGGTGACGGCGCCGGCCACGGTGGCGGCCGTCGCCACCAGCGCCGCGTCGGCCGCCACCAGCCGGCCGGCCCAGGGCGCCGCGCCGCAGTCGGCCAGTTTTCCCGCCGCCCTTGCGCTGGCCGACAGCCGGCGCGCCGCCGGCGACCTGGCCGGCGCCCAGCAGGCCGCCCGCGAGGCGCTGGCGCTGACGGCCAGCGTGGCGCAGCCGGCGCGCGACCAGGCCAGCGCCGACGCCAACCTGCGCCTGGGCGCGATCCTGGCTGAGCAGGGGCACACCGGCGACGGCCTGGCGGCCTTGCGCCAGGCGCTGGCCCTGCACGAGTCGCACGCCTTGATGGACAATGGCGGCAACGGCGCACCCGTGCAGGCGGCCCGTTCGGGCGCCGACGTGCGCCTGGCCATCGCCCGGGTGCTGGCCGCCACGGGCGATGATGCGGGCGCCGAAGCCGAACTGGCGGCGGCGCGCTCGGTGTATGCGGCCCAACTGAAGTCGACCCCGGCCGACGCCGCCCTGCACACGGGCTTGCTGTCGATCGAAATGGCGCTGGCCGCCAGCCAGAACGCGCAAAAGCATGGCCGCGATACCGTCAACACCCTGGCGGGCCTGCGCCGCCTGGCTGGCGCCAGCGGCGACGCGCGCATCGATTTGCTCGAAGCCTACGTGCAGCCGCGCGGCACGCCGGAGAAGGCGCACGCGCAGGCCCAGTCGGCGCTGGCCCGGCTCAGGCAAAGCAATGGTGAGCCGGTCGATGCGGTGCAGGCGCGCGCGCTGGCGCAGTCGCTGACGATGGCGGGCGAGGTGGGCTTGCGGGCGCGCCAGAACAAGACCGGTTGCGCCAATTTCGACGAGGCCGGCGCGCTCCATGAAGGTCTGGCGTCTAGCCACCGCGCCAATGCCTTCGACCAGTTGGCGCAGCAGCGGCTGGCGCAGTTGCGCCAGGACTGCAAATAAGACGGCGCGTTCACGGCAGCGGTGAGCGCGGCCCAGGCAGGCAGCGCGCCTGGCCACTGTGCGCGCGCCGCGTTTATTGCGGCGCTACCACCATCCCGCCCTTCATCACCAGGCCGACGTGCCTGAGCGCGTCGATGGTGGTGGTGGGGTCGCCCTCGACGGCGACCAGGTCGGCCAGCCAGCCAGGCTTGATCCGCCCCAGGTCGGCGGACTTGCCCAGGATGGCCGCATTGACGGTGGTGGCCGCCTGCAGGGCCTCGACCGGCGTCATGCCCAGTTTCACCATCCATTCCAGTTCGCGCGCGTTGCTGCCATGGGCGAACACGCCCACGTCGCTGCCATTGCCGATGATCACTCCCACCTTGCGGGCGCGCGCGAACGCCTGGGCCGCCAGCGTCATCGACGGGGTCGGCGCGCCGCCCCGCACGTGTCGCTGAAAATATTCGCCCGTCGCTTCCGGTGCGCTCAGGGTGGGAATATAGGCCACGCCTTGCTCTTTCATCAGGCGAAAAGTCGCTTCGCTGATGCCGTAGCCATGTTCGACGGTGTCGGCGCCGGCCTGCACCGCCATGCGGGTGGCCGCGTCGACGCTGGCGTGCACCGCCACCTTGCGGCCGCTCACGTGGGCGGCCGCCACCAGCGCGTTCATTTCTTCCTGCGTGAAGGTGGGGCGGGTGCTGCCGTCGATGCCGGTGCGGTAATCGGCGTAGAACTTGATCCAGTCGGCGCCGCGCGCGCTTTGTTCGCGCACGGCGCGGGTGACGCCATCGACGCCGGTGGCTTCCTGCGCGCCTTGCGGCAGGTTCATGTCGGCCCGGTAGCTGCGCGGACCGGGGCCGTAGCTGCTGCTGGCGACGATGGCCAGGGTGGCGATGAACAGGCGCGGACCGGCGATGACGCCGTCGTCGATGGCGCGCTTGAGCGAGACGTCGGCATAGCCGGCGCCCTCGGTGCCCAGGTCGCGCAGCGTGGTAAAGCCCGCTTGCAGGGTGGCGCCGGCATGGCGGGCGGCCAGCAGGGTGCGGTACTCGACGCTCTCCTTGAGGACCTGGTCGTCCCAGCTCGTTTCGTTGTACGGGTGCAGCAGCAGGTGCGAGTGCAGGTCGATCAGGCCGGGGATCAGGGTCTTGCCCGGCAGCGCGATGCGCTCGGCGTCGGGCGGCACGCTGATGCTGTCGGTGGGGCCGGCGGCGGCGATGCGGCCGTTGGCCACCAGCACGCTCCATCCCGCATGGGGCGCACCTTCGCCCGTCCAGGTGCGCTCGGCGCTGAGCAGGACCGGCCGGGTCTGGACCGGCGCCGCGTGCAGCACGCCGCTCACGGCGAGCAGGACCAATGAAAACAGGCGCATGGGCGTTCTTTCAAAAAAAACAGGCGTACCGGCCAGTGGACCGCCTTGTCGGACCGTGGCAACAGCACGGTGTCACGGTGCTCACAAGCTGTTATTGGGCGACCCAGCCCCCATCCATGTTCCAGGCCACGCCACGCACCTGCTCGGCGGCGGGGCTGCAGAAGAACACGGCCAGCGCGCCCAGTTCTTCCGGGGTGACGAATTCGCCGGACGGCTGTTTTTCGGCCAGCAAGGCCTGCTTGGCGACGTCGCCACTGACCCCGTCGCGGGAGGCGCGGTCGTCGACCTGCTTTTGCACCAGCGGCGTGAGCACCCAGCCCGGGCAGATGGCGTTGCAGGTGACACCGGTCTTGGCCGTTTCCAGCGCGGTGACCTTGGTGAAGCCGATCAGGCCGTGCTTGGCGGCGACGTAGGCCGATTTTTGCGCCGAGCCGACCAGGCCGTGGACCGAGGCCAGGTTGATGATGCGGCCCCAGTTTTTCTGCTTCATGCCGGGCAGGGCCAGGCGCGAGGTGTGGAAGGCGGAGGTCAGGTTGATGGCGATGATGGCATCCCATTTCTCGACAGGAAAGTCTTCGATGTTGGCGACGTGCTGGATGCCGGCGTTGTTGACGAGGATGTCGACGCCGCCAAAGCGGGCCTGCGCCTGCGCCATCATGGCCTCGATCTCGGCGCCCTTCGACATGTCGGCATTGCTGTAGTCGGTGGCTACGCCAAATTCGGCCGCCACGTCCTGGACCAGCGCGGCGATCTGGGCGGCGTCGCCGAAGCCGTTGAAAATCACATTGGCACCCTGGGCGGCAAGGGCGCGGGCAATGCCCAGGCCAATGCCGGAGGTGGAACCGGTAACCAGGGCGGTCTTGCCGCTTAACATGGTGCTATTCATGATGTCCTCAATTAAAATGGGATGGTTTCTCGACCGAAGGGCGCAATACAACGTTGCTGAGATTTTAATCGCAACGCCCGGTAAAATGTCGTTTGCAGCGAAATTTGACGTTCTTAAGGATGACCTGGCAATGGCGGTGGCAACAATTGAATCAGTGCAATGCATCTCCCCGGCCGGCCTGCACCGCATGGCCTACAAGCAGTGGGGCGATCCGGCCAACCCGCGCGTGCTCGTGTGCGTCCATGGCGTCACCCGCGTGGGCGACGATTTCGATGCGCTGGCGGAGAACCTGTCCGATGTCTATCGTGTCGTGTGCCCGGACGTGGTGGGGCGCGGCCGCTCGGAGCGCTTGCGCAATCCCCTGTTCTACACCATTCCACAATACGTGAGCGACATGGTGACGCTGGTGGCGCGCGTCACCGGCGTCCCCGGCAGCGCCGCCCATGGCAACCGGGTTGACTGGTTCGGCACCTCGATGGGCGGCCTGATCGGCATGGTGCTGGCGGGCCAGCCCGATGCGCCGATCGGCAAGCTCATCTTGAATGACATCGGCCCCACGCTCGACCCGCTGGCCATGAAGCGCATCGCCACTTATATTGCCCAGGACCTGCGTTTCGACAGTTTCGAACAGGGCGCCCGCTTCGTGCGCGACGTCTCGGCCTCGTTTGGCGTGCATACTGACGCCCAGTGGCACAAACTGGCCGCCGATGTCTTGCGCCAGGGCGAGGACGGCAGTTGGGTGCGTCACTACGACATGGGCCTGTCGGCGCCCCTGCAGGCGAGCACGCCCGAATCGGCGCAGGCCGGCCAGGCGGCGCTGTGGGCCGCCTACGATGGCATCGGCTGCCCGACCCTGCTGGTGCGGGGCGCCCTGTCGGACCTGTTGTCGGCCGACACAGCGAGCGAAATGCTGGCGCGGGGGCCGAAGCCGCAACTGGTCGAAATTGCCGATACGGGCCATGCGCCCACCTTCGTCAGCCCCGCCCAGATCGCCATCGCCCGGCGCTTTTTGCTGGGCGAGTCGGGACCCTGAGCGATCCCGTGGGCAAGCATTGTTTCAAAGAATTATTCAAGCAAGTGCACTACAGCAACCATTAACACAACAACAGGAAAATTATGGAAATCACCCGTCTGCACGTCGGCAAACGCCTCTCCGAAGTGGCAATTCACAACGGCACCATCTATCTGGCCGGCCAGATCGCCGAAGACACCAGCGCCGACATCAGCGGCCAGACCCGCGAAGTGCTGGCCCAGGTCGACCGCCTGCTGACCGAAGCGGGCAGCGACAAGACCTGCATCCTGATGACGCATATTTTCATCACCGACATGGCGTTGTTTCCCGCCATGAACCTGGTGTGGGACGAGTGGGTCGCTGCCGGCCACACGCCGCCGCGCGCCACCGTCGAGGCCAAGCTGGCCAATCCCGCCTGCCTGGTCGAGATCTGCATCACCGCTGCCTTGCGTTAATCGACCATGGTCGCCATCGCAGCGCTGGGCAGCGTCACCGCTGAACTGGTCCAGGGCCTGGGCGCGGACGACTGCGCGCGCGTGGAAGCGGCGCTGGCCTTCGCCACCGACGCCTACGCCGATAAAAAGTGCAGCTCGGGGCAGGGCGCGCTGGAGTTTTCCGTGGGCGCGGCCAGCACCCTCGCTTTCCTGCGCAGCGATGCCGAAACGCGCATCGCCGGCCTGATGTTCGAGCTGACCGTGATCGAGCCGGCCGCCGCGGCCGGCCTGGAAACCCGCTTCGGCAAGGAGGTGACCGATCTCGTCACCGGCGTGCGCCAGCTGATCCGGCTGCGCGACATGACGGTGGGGCAGCAGGTGGCGGGGCCGGCCAGCCGCGGCCGTGGCGCCGCCCAGGCCGCCGTCGCCCAGGTGGAAACGCTGCGCAAGATGCTGCTGGCGATGGCCACCGACATGCGCGTGGTGCTGGTGCGCCTGGCCTCGTGCGTGACCACCTTGCGCTGGTTCGCCGAGCAAAAACTGTTCAACGACATGACGCGTGCCTACGGCCGCGAAACCATGGACCTGTACGCGCCGCTGGCCAACCGGCTCGGCATCTGGCAGCTCAAGTGGGAGCTGGAAGACCTGTCGTTCCGCTTCATGGAGCCGGACACCTACAAGCGCATCGCCAAGATGCTCGAAGAAAAGCGCATGCTGCGCGAGAGCTTCGTGCAGTCGGCCATCACCCGCCTGGAAGACGAGCTGGCCGCCGCCGGCATCAAGGCCGAAGTGTTCGGCCGGCCCAAGCACATCTACAGCATCTGGAACAAGATGCGCGGCAAGGAGCTCAATTTCGACGAGCTGTACGATGTGCGCGCCTTCCGCGTCATCGTCGAGGACGACCGCGCCTGTTACGCCGTGCTGGGCCTGGTGCACAATATCTGGACGCCCATCCCGAAGGAATTCGACGATTACATTTCGCGTCCCAAGGCGAACGGCTATCAGTCGCTGCACACCGTCGTCACCGCCGACGACGGCCGTCCGCTGGAAGTGCAGATCCGCACCCAGGCCATGCACAACTTCGCCGAGTACGGCATCGCCGCCCACTGGCGCTACAAGGAAGAGGGCGGCTCGAACTTCAAGGGCCAGAAGTACGACGAGAAAATTGCCTGGCTGCGCCAGCTGCTGGCCTGGAAAACCGACGTCGCCGACGCCGTGGTGGGCCAGGAAGGGCAGGAGGAAATCCAGAAAGAGTGGGTGGAAAAACTCAAATCGACCGCGCTGGACGACCGCATCTTCGTGCTGACGCCGCAGGCGCGCGTGCTCGAGCTGCCCGTCGGCGCCACCCCCATCGACTTCGCCTACCACCTGCACAGCGAAGTGGGCCACCGCTGCCGCGGCGCCCGCATCGACGGCGTCATGGTGCCGCTCAACACGGCGCTGCGCAATGGCCAGACTTGCGAAATCATCACCGCCAAGGGCGCACCGGGCACCGCCGGACCGTCGCGCGACTGGCTCACACCCGGCTACACGGCCAGCAACCGCACCCGCACCAAGGTGCGCGCCTGGTTCCACGCCATCGACCTGGCCGAAACGCTGGGGCACGGCCGCAGCATGGTGGAAAAAACCTTGCAACGCGAAGGCAAGACGGCCGTCAACCTGGAAACGCTGGCGCACAAGCTGGGCTTTCCCAAGGTCGACGACCTGTTCGTTGCCGTCGGCAAGGACGAGTTCTCCTTGCGCCACGTCGAGCAGGCCCTGCATGACACGGGCGAAGTGGTCGCAGTGGAAGACGCCGTGGTGGTGCGCAACAGTCGCGCCTCCAGCGTCGAGCAGGGCGCCAAGTCGGGCGTGCTGGTGGTCGGCACCGAGGGCTTGCTGACGATACTGGCCAAGTGCTGCAAGCCGGCGCCGCCGGACGGCATCGTCGGCTTCGTCACGCGTGGCAAGGGGGTCTCGATCCACCGCGCCACCTGCAAAAATTTTGCCGAGATGCGCGCCAAGGCGCCCGAGCGCGTCATCCACACGGACTGGGGCCGCGCCGGCCAGGACACGGTCTATCCGGTCGACCTGTTCATCCTGGCGGGCGACCGCCAGGGCTTGCTGCGCGATATCTCCGAGGTGTTTTCGCGCGAAAAAATCAACGTCATCGGCGTCAACACGCAAAGCGCCAAGGGCCAGGCCCGCATGACGTTCACGGCGGAAATCAGCTCGACGGCGCAGTTGCAGAAGGCATTGACGGCGATCATGGAAGTGTCCGGCGTGCAGGAAGCGCGGCGCCATTGAGGCGGGCCTGCAGGGACGAGCGGCGCCCGTGATCGGCTTTCTGCACACCCATCCCGCCCGCTGGTGGCCGCTGTTGGTCCGCTGGCTGGGCAGTTGGTGGCGCATGCTGCTGCTGGGCGCGGTTGCGCTGGTGCTGGCGTGCTCGCCATCGACCTACACGGCGGCGCACCGGCGCGCCGTCTCGCTGCAGATCTACCTGGGCGCCTGGCAGGTGCTGCCGTGGTTCACCGCGCTGGCGGCGCTGGTGAGCCTGGTGATCATCCGGATCGTGCTCGTCACCGCCACCAGTTACGGCTTGTCGAAATTCGCCCTCGAGATGGTGGTGCGGGTGCTGGTGCTCGAACTGATACCGCTGGCGGCCGCCCTGTTCGTGGCGCTGCGGGCGGGCCTGAAATTCAATGTGGCCTCGATCGAGCCGCTGGCCGACCTCGGCGCGCCGGCCGTGCGCACGCGCCTGCAGGGCAGCCTGGTGGCCGAGGTCAGCGCCAACGCCTTCGCCGTGCTGACCCTGGCCATGGTCAGCAGCGTCATCGTGCTGGTGCTGGCCTATCTGAACGTCTACGGCGTCTCGCCGTGGGGACTGGGCGACTACACGCGCACGGTCGGGCGGGTATTCGATCCGGCGGTGACGCTGGGTTTCGCCCTCAAGACGGTGCTGTTCGGCTGCGCGGTGGCGGTGATACCGGCGGCGGCGCTGGTGGAAGTCCAGCGCTTCGGCCAGACGACCACGGACAAGCTGTCGACCATGCAGCCGGGCGCCGTGCGCCTGCTGTTCGTGCTGTTTGTCATCGAGGCGGCTTCGCTTGCCGTCAAGTATATTTGAGTGTGGTGGTTCGACCTCTGAACAGGGAGCTGTAGTGGAAACAAGCAAACCGATGCCGCCCGCGCCGCCGCACGTGGAAGTGAAGGCGGTGATCCTGCTGGCGCTGATGGTGGCGCTGGTGGTGCTCTTTCTGGCCTACGTGATGTACGCGCGCGGGGTATTCGAGCCGACCCAGTCGCTGGTGCTGATTGCCGACGACTCCGAGGGCGTCATTCCCGGCATGGACATGACCTTCGCCGGCTTCGCCATCGGCCGCGTGCGCCAGGTGGACCTGGCGCCCGACGGCAAGGCCCGCATCGCCGTCGACGTACCGAAGAAGGACGCGCGCTGGCTGCGCGTGTCGAGCGTGTTCACGCTCGAGCGGGGCCTGGTGGGCGACACCCACATCAAGGCCTACAGCGGCGACCTCGAGGCCGCGCCGATGCCGGCCGGCGCCACCCGCACGGTGCTGCGCGGCGACACCGCCGCCGAGATTCCCCGCCTGGTGGCGAGCGCCCGCGCGCTGCTGGAAAACCTCGAGGCGATCACCCGTGCCGACTCGGCGCTGAGCAGCACGCTGGCCAATGTGCAGACGGCCACGGAGCGCCTGTCCGGCAAGTACGGCCTGCTGGGCGGCGCGCTGGGTGGCGATGCCGAAGCGAAAAAGCTGATGCTCACGCTGGACCGGGTCAACGGCTTGCTGGCCCATGCCGACCAGCGCGTGTTCGGCAAGAACGGCGTGATGGACGACACCCAGGCGGCGGTGGTGCAACTGCGCGTGGTGCTGGGCGACGCCAGCGCGACCCTGAAGCAGGTCGACGCGGTACTGGTCGAGGCGCAGGCGGTGGGCAAGAATGCGCGGGTGGCGACGGACGACCTGGGCGCGCTGCGCACCGAGGTCGACGCCAGCTTGCACAAGGTGACCCGGCTGGTCGATGAACTCAACCGCAAGTGGCCATTTGCCAAAAAGACGGAGTTGAAGCTGCCATGATCGAGCGCGCACGAGCACGTAAATTGGCCGCGGCGGGCGGGCGGCTGGCGCTGCTGCTGGCCTTGCTGAGCGGGTGCGCCAGCAAGCCTGTCGAGCCTGCATGGCGCGGCAACGCCGCCGCCGCGCTCGACAGTTTTACGGCGGAGTACCTGGCGGGCAATAGCGCACTGGCCGCGTCCGACTTCGCCCGCGCGCGCAGCGACATGGCCAGCACCGGCCAGGCCGCGCTGGTGGCGCACGCCGAACTGCTGCGCTGCGCCGTCAGGACGGCCAGCCTGGAGCTGGGCGAATGCGCGGGCTTTGCGCCGCTGGCACAGGATGCCACGCCGGCCGAGCGCGCGTACGCGGCCTACCTGGCGGGGCGCTTGCAGGGCCTCGATGTGGCCCTGTTGCCACCCCAGCATCAGCCGATCGCACGGGGCACGGCGGGCCTGGCCTCGGTGGCCGACCCCTTGTCGCGGCTGGTGGCGGCGGGCGTCTTGTTGCAGGCGGGGCGCATCGCGCCGGCCGACATCGATACGGCCATCGACACGGCGTCGGGGCAGGGCTGGCGGCGCCCCTTGCTGACCTGGCTGGGCGTGGCGAAGCAGCGGGCGCAGGCCGCCGGCGACGATGCCGGCGTGGCGCGAATCGACCGCAGGATAGCGCTGGCGCAGTCGCGCTAAGACCCTGGAACGTTAAAACCTTAGAACCTTAAAACGCGAAAGCGACCGCGCCCGGCCTGCCCTCAATGCGCGGTGATCTGTCCTTGCCCGTCGCCCGGGCCGGCGCCCCTGGCCTCGATCATTTCCTTGAAACGCTGCAGGTTGCTGCGCGCTTCGAGCCGCATGGCGCCCAGCATGTCGCCGATTTTTTCCACCGTGCCGTCCCTCTCGGCCGCCATTTTCAGGGTGACGCGGGTGTGCTCGTCGGACAGGGCCGTGAAGCTGACCGCGCCGCTGTTGCGGGGGGCGCCGATGCTGCGCCAGGCAAGGCGCTGGTCGGGCACCCGCTCGGTGATTTCCACGTCCCACTCGGTGTCCTGGCCGTCCACCGTGGCCTTCCAGTGCAAATGCCGGCTGTCGAGCTGGCGCACTTCCTTCACGCTGTGCATGAAGCTGGGCAGTTGTTCGAACTGCGTCCATTGATGGTAGGCCACGCCGCGCGGGACATGGACCTCGATCGATTCTTCGACGGCGCCTGCATCGGCGCGGCGGGCTTTGCCGGTGATACGTTTGGATAAGATAAATCCACCGACGGCCAGCGCGGTGGCGGTAACGACGCGGTTCAGTAGCATGGCGAATTTCCTCCGGTGGTGGTCAAGAGCGCTCACCTGTCAGACCACCACGGCGCCGTATGGTTCCCCTTCGTGCCGCCCTTGCGCACCCGCTCAGGCGAGGCCGTTATTGCCGTGTTCGCGAAACGCCGGGCGCTGTGACAGGCGGGCAAAGTAGGCGTCGACGGCCGGCAGCGCCGCATGGGGCAGGGGCGTTGCCTTCCAGCGGTTGACGGACAGGCCGATCACCACGTCGGCCAGGGTGAAGGTGGCGCCGGTCATATAGGGACCCGCGCCAGCCAGGTGACGCTCGAGCAATCCCATATTGTGCTGCCAGGCCGCGATGCCCTCGTCCAGCAAGCTTGCATCCTGGTGCAGGGGGCTGTGGCGCACCAGGGCCATGAAGGCGTAGCGCCATGAATTGTTCAGTTCGGTCGCCTGCCAGTCCATCCAGCGCTCGACCAGCGCCCGCTCGCGCGACGGTGGCGGCAGCAGGCGGCCGCCACCGTGGCGGTCGGCCAGGTAGCGGCAGATGCTGTTCGATTCGCTCAGGATAAAACCGTCGTCGTCGATGACGGGGACCAGGCCGCCTGGGTTGAGGGCGAGGAACTGCGGCGACTGCAGGGACAGGCTGCCCGTACCCCACGCTTCCAGCTGGTGCGGCAGCGCCAGTTCGGCGCAGGTCCACAGCACCTTGCGCACGTTGATGGAGGCTGGCTTGCCCAGGATGTTCAGCATGGCGCCGCCCGCAGGGTCCACGGCAGCGTGTTGTGGATGCGGGTGGCGGCGATGGCCGCCTGGCCGGTGGCCACGCTGATCTGGTTCAGGCCGCGCACCACGTCGCCCACCGCGTACAGGCCCGGCACGCTGGTGGCCTGCCAGGCGTCGACCAGCAGTTCGCCGCAATCGGCGCTGTCGGCGCCCAGCGCGGTGGCCAGCTCCGAGTGGGCAATTTCTCCCAGCATCGGGTACAGCACGTCGAAGGCATGGGCCTGGCCGTCGCCCGTGTGCAGCACGGGCTTGAGATCGGCGCCCAGGCGCACTTCGCGCACGGGCGAGCGCACGTAGCGCACCCCGGCCGCCTGCAATTGGCGCAGCTCCTCGTCGCTGACGATGCTGCCCTCGGTGCGGTCGAACAGGGTGACATCGGCGGAAAAGCTGCGCATGAACATGGCGTGGCCGATCGGATTGCTTGCCGACGACACGATCGCGATGCGGCGGTCGATGACGTCGTAGCCGTCGCACACGGGGCACAGGCGGATGGCGCCGCTGGCGACGGCGTCGCGCCAGTGATCGACCGGCAAGCTCTTGTCGACGATGCCGGTGGCCATGATGACGGTCAGGGCGCGCACTTCGCCGCCGTCGTAACGGCCGACGAAGGTGCCGTCCTCAAGGTGCAGGGAGTCGATGCCGGCGGCGGTGATGGCGCCGCCGTAGCGGCCCAGCTGGCTGCGCAGATTGTCCAGCAGGGCGTTGCCGCCGACGCCTTCAGGAAAACCAGGGTAGTTGTGCGAGACGGGGATCCAGCTGGCGCGGCTGTTGCCCTTGTCGAACAGAGCGACATTGCGCATGAAGCGGCGTAAATATATGGCGGCGGTCAGGCCGCCGGGGCCGCCGCCGATGATCAGGGTGTCATGGACGAGCGGGGCGGCGGCAGGCGGGTTCGGTGGCATGGTCTGGTCAATGAAGGTGGCAGACCATGCTAAGCGATATGGCGCTGCGCCGGCGCGCAGGCCTCCGGCGGCATCGAGGCCGGCTCCGCCTGCAGCGTCACATGATCAATATTGTGCTTGGTCAGCAGCATGGTTTGCGCCGCGCCCAGCACGCGCGGCCAGGCCGCCAGTTCGTCGATCTGCAGGTGGCCGGTCAGGGCCGGCTCGCCCGGCGCCATGTCCCAGATGTGCAGGTCGTGCACGGCGCGCACGCCGTCGAGGGCGGCCAGGTCGGCGCCCACCTGGACGTAGTCGATCTGCAGCGGCACGCCCTTCATGAGGAAGTGATAGGACTCGCGCAGCACGCCGATGGTCGATTTGAGGATCAGCAGGGACACCAGGATCGACAGCAGGGGATCGATGCGCACCCAGCCCGTCAGATAGATCACGGCGCCGGCGACGACGGCGGCAATCGAGCCGAGCAGATCGCCCATCACGTTCACCAGCGCCGCGCGGGTGTTCATGCTCTGGCTGTCGCGCGAGAGGATCCAGGCCACCAGCAGGTTGATGGCGATGCCGATGGCAGCCACCACCAGCACCACATTGCCATGCACGTGCTCGGGTTTGTTGAAGCGGCTGACGGCCTCGATGACGATCCACGCCACCAGCACCAGCATGGCGATGCAATTGACGAAGGCGGCCAGCGCCTCGGCGCGGCCGAAGCCGAACGAATGGCGGGGCGACGGCGGGCGGCGCGCGATGTGCTGGGCGAACAGGGCCAGGCCCAGGGCGGCCGCGTCGGTGACCATGTGACCGGCATCGGAAATGAGGGCCAGCGAATTGGCCATCACCCCGGTGACGGCTTCGATGCCGGCGAACAGCAAGGTGAGCAGGAGAGCGAACACCAGCGCGGTCTGGCTGCGGCCCACCACGACGTGGGTGTTGGCGGCATCGCCGTCGAGGTGGGCGTGGAGGTGGGCGGATTCGGTTTGCATGTTCGCCAGTTTATCGGATACTGCGCCCGCCTGTAAAAAAGGGGCTTGCGGCACACGCTACAAGAAAGCACTTGTCAGCCGGGATACGTCTCTCTATAATATTGGTCTTCGGGCGGTTAGTTCAGCTGGTTAGAATACTTGGTCGACATCCAAGGGGTCGCAGATTCGAATTCTGCACCGCCCACCAGTACATTGTAAGAGAGCGAGAAAGGCACCATGGTTATGACACCGCGAACTACGACGGAGTTGTTCCAGCGACGTTGGTCGAGGTGAATTCTTTCGCTCTTTGAAAAGATAAACGCGGCCAGCCCGCGTTTTTTTTCGTCCGCATTTTTATGGCAGTACGTTGGCGTTTCGCGCCTAAATGGAGATCAGCATGCTTTCAGTCCGCCTTCCCGATGGTTCCGCCCGCCAATTCGAGGGGCCCGTCACGGTCGCCCAGGTCGCCGCCAGCATCGGCACCGGCCTGGCCAAGGCGGCCCTGGCCGGCAAGGTCGACGGCAAAGTCGTCGACACCTCCTACCTGATCGAGCAGGACGCCGACCTGGCCATCATCACCGACAAGGACCCCGAGGGGCTCGACGTGATCCGTCATTCGGCCGCCCACTTGCTGGCCTACGCCGTCAAGTCGCTGTATCCGGACGCGCAGGTGACGATCGGCCCCGTCATCGAAAACGGCTTCTATTACGATTTTTCGTACAAGCGCCCGTTCACCCCCGACGACCTGGTGGCGATCGAAAAGAAGATGCTCGAATTGTCCAAGAAGGACGAGCCCGTCACCCGCAAGGTGATGCCGCGCGACGAAGCGGTCGATTATTTCACCTCCATTGGCGAGCACTACAAGGCTGAGATCATCGGCTCGATTCCTGCCGGCGAAGACGTCTCTCTGTACGCTGAAGGCGCGTTTACCGACTTGTGCCGGGGCCCGCACGTGCCCTCGACGGGCAAGATCAAGGTCTTCAAGCTGATGAAGCTGGCCGGCGCCTACTGGCGCGGCGACTCGAAAAACGAGATGCTGCAGCGGGTCTATGGCACCGCCTGGGCCAAAAAAGAAGACCAGGAACTGTATCTGCACAACCTGGAAGAGGCGGAAAAGCGCGACCACCGCAAGCTGGGCAAGCAGCTCGACCTGTTCCACTTCCAGGACGAGGCGCCCGGCCTGGTGTTCTGGCACCCGAAAGGCTGGACCATCTGGCAGCAGGTGGAGCAGTACATGCGTCACAAATACCAGGTCAACGGCTACCAGGAAGTCAAGGCCCCGCAAATTCTCGACCGCAGCCTGTGGGAGAAAACGGGCCACTGGGAAAACTACCGCGAAAACATGTTTTCCACCGAGTCGGAAAACCGCTCGTACGCCTTGAAGCCCATGAATTGCCCCGGCCATGTGCAAATTTACAACGCCGGCATGAAAAGCTACCGCGATCTGCCCCTGCGCTTCGGCGAGTTCGGCCAGTGCCACCGCAACGAGCCGTCCGGCGCGCTGCACGGCATCATGCGGGTGCGGGGCTTTACCCAGGATGACGGTCACATTTTCTGCACCGAAGAGCAGATCGCGCCCGAAGTGGTGGCCTTTCACGCCCAGGCGATGGAAGTGTACAAGGACTTCGGTTTCACCAATATCGACGTCAAGATCGCCCTGCGCCCGGACAACCGGATCGGTGCCGATGAAGTCTGGGACGAGGCCGAGGAAGCCTTGCGCGCCGCCCTGCGCGACTGTGGCGTGCAGTGGACCGAGTTGCCGGGCGAGGGCGCCTTTTACGGGCCGAAGATCGAATACCATCTGAAGGACAGCATCGGTCGCCCGTGGCAAGTGGGCACCATGCAGGTCGATTTCTCGATGCCGGGCCGGTTGGGCGCCGAATACGTCGCCGTCGACAACACCCGCAAGGTGCCCGTCATGCTGCACCGCGCCATCGTGGGCTCGATGGAACGCTTCATCGGCATGCTCATCGAGCACCACGCGGGCGCCATGCCGCTATGGCTGGCGCCGGTGCAGGTGGAGGTGCTCAACATCTCGGACGGGCAAGCCGAATTTGCCCAGCAAGTGACAGCCGAACTGCGCAAGGCGGGGGTGCGCGTTCACGCTGATTTGCGAAACGAGAAAATAACCTATAAAATACGTGAACATTCCGTCCAAAAAGTGCCGTATATTCTGGTCATCGGCGACAAAGAACGGGATGCCAACACTGTGGCCGTGCGAGCACGGGGCAACATCGATCTGGGTACCATGCCAGTCGCTGCCCTGCTGGAACGCATAGAGCAAGAACTCGCTTCCAAGGCTTGATCTGCGCGGCCGATAATTCAGACTTTAAAAGGAAACAACATAGCTACTGACAAGTCGCATCGCATCAATGGCGAAATCACTGCCCCCGAAATGCGCTTATCCGGGGTGGACAACGAGCCGCTTGGCATTGTGAGCCTGGCGGATGCTTTCCGTCTGGCCGAAGAGGCCAATGTGGACCTGGTGGAAATTGCGCCAACGGCGCAGCCACCGGTATGCCGCTTGATGGACTACGGCAAGTTCAAGTACTCGGAGCAGAAAAAGGCACACGAGGCAAAGCTCAAGCAGAAGATCATCCAGGTCAAGGAAGTCAAATTCCGTCCAGGCACCGATGATGGCGATTACGGCATTAAATTGCGTAACCTCATCAAGTTCCTCGACGAAGGCGACAAAACCAAGATCACGCTGCGCTTCCGCGGCCGCGAAATGGCCCACCAGGACATCGGTTTCCGCATGCTCGAGCGCCTCAAGGCCGATCTGGAACCGTACGGCCAGGTCGAGCAGTTTCCGAAAATGGAAGGGCGCCAGATGATCATGATCCTGTCGCCAAAGAAGAAAAAAGCGTAAAGCACGCTGGTACCGTTGGATCGGTTCGAATCGCGGCGAGGCAACTCGGCCGCGATTTGTCTTTTCAGGCCGTTTTTTCTCGCAAGTGCTTGATAACTCTACACAGTTTCGTGCTACAATCGCCGGCTTCCCTGTCGTGAGGTGGGGAACACTGTGAAAGCAGGCATCTAAGCGCAGCATTACGTTGCCACCTGCAATCCTCTACTGGAGCTGTCCGAAGGACAGAACTACAATGCCTAAAATGAAGACCAAAAGCTCTGCGAAAAAACGTTTTCGCGTGCGTCCAGGTGGAACCGTTAAATCGGGCCACGCTTTCAAACGTCACATCCTGACCAAGAAAACGACCAAGAGCAAGCGCCAGTTGCGCGGAATCACGAACGTCGACGCTGCGGATGTAAAATCCGTCATGCGTATGATGCCAACCGCTTAATCTCACTTACAAACTAAGGAGTTACTATGCCTAGAGTAAAACGTGGGGTTACAGCTCGTGCCCGCCATAAAAAAATTCTTGTTCAAGCTAAAGGCTACCGTGGTCGCCGCAGCAAGGTCTACCGCGTCGCCAAGCAAGCAGTCATGCGCGCCGGCCAGTATGCCTACCGCGATCGCCGCAACAAGAAACGCGTCTTCCGCCGCCTGTGGATCGCCCGTATCAACGCCGCTTCCCGTGAGCATGGCGTGACGTACAGCGTGTTCATGAACGGTCTGAAGAAAGCATCTATCGAACTCGACCGTAAGGTCCTGGCCGATATGGCTGTGATGGACAAGCCGGCGTTTGCCGCGATTGTCAACGCCGTCAAGGCAAAGATCGCCGCGTAAGCAGGTCGATCATTTGTCGAGCGCCACCCCCGGGTGGCGTCGAAAGAGCGGGGCAGAGGTTCAAACCTGTGCCCCGTTTTTGATTGTGGCGCGAAGGCAGTGCACCGCTGCGCCGGTCAGAGGAAAGCTACCAACATGAACTCCCTGGAACAACTCGTCGTCGCCGCGCAGGCTGATTTTATCGCCGCCGAAGACGCTGCCGCACTGGAAAACGCCAAGGCGAAATACCTGGGCAAGACTGGCCAGATTACCGAACAGATGAAGGGCCTGGGCAAACTCGACCCGGACCAGAAAAAAGTGCAGGGCGCCCTGATCAACGCCGCCAAGGTGCAGATCGAGACGGCGCTGACCAATCGCCGCGACGCCCTGGCCAATGCGCAGCTCGAAGCGCGCCTGAACCTCGAAGCGATCGACGTCACCCTGCCCGGTCGCGGCCGGGCCATCGGCGGCATCCACCCCGTGATGCGCACCTGGGAGCGGGTCGAGGAAATCTTCCGCTCAATCGGTTTCGACGTGGCCGATGGCCCCGAAATCGAAAACGACTGGACCAATTTCACCGCCCTGAACAGCCCGGAGAACCATCCGGCCCGTTCGATGCAGGACACCTTTTATATTGAAGGCAATGACAGCACGGGCAAGCCCCTGCTGCTGCGCACCCACACCAGCCCCATGCAGGTGCGTTATGCGCGCACCCACACGCCGCCCATCAAGGTGATCGCGCCCGGACGCACCTACCGCGTCGACAGCGATGCCACCCACTCGCCCATGTTCCACCAGGTCGAAGGCCTGTGGATCGGCGAAGACATCAGCTTTGCCGACCTGAAAGGCGTGTACCTCAATTTCGTCAAGGCGTTTTTCGAAACCGACGACCTGCAGGTGCGCTTTCGCCCGTCCTACTTCCCGTTCACCGAGCCGTCCGCCGAGATCGACATCGCCTTCGGCGCCGGTCCCCTCAAGGGAAAATGGCTGGAAGTGTCGGGCGCCGGCCAGGTCCACCCCACGGTGGTCAAGAATTTCGGCCTCGATCCGGAAAAGTTCATCGGCTTCGCGTTCGGCTCCGGCCTCGAGCGCCTGACGATGTTGCGTTATGGAATCAACGATCTGCGCCTGTTCTACGAAGGCGATCTGCGTTTCCTGAAGCAATTTAACTAATCCTTCTTCTTCGATCTTCGATCAACATTCGCAGCAAGGCACACACAACATGCAATTTTCCGAAAACTGGCTCCGCACCATGGTCAACCCGACGCTCACGTCGGCTGAACTGTCCCACCTGCTCACCATGTCCGGACTCGAAGTGGAAGAGGTCGAAGCCGTGGCGCCGCCGTTTTCGCACGTCGTCGTCGCCCACGTGGTCGAGGTCGCCAAGCACCCGAATGCGGACCGCCTCAACGTCTGCCAGGTCGACGTGGGCACGGGCACGCTGCTCAACATCGTCTGCGGCGCGCCGAACGTGCGCGCCGGCATGAAGGCGATCTGCGCCATGGCTGGCGCCGTGCTGCCGCCCGGCGCCGATGGCAAGCCGTTTGAAATCAAGGTGGGCCAGTTGCGCGGCGTCGAGTCGCAAGGCATGCTGTGCTCGGCCAAGGAACTCAAACTGTCCGACGACAGCGCCGGCCTGCTCGAGCTGCCCGTCGACGCCCCGGTCGGCGAGGACATCCGCGACTACCTGGCCCTGAACGACCTGAAATTTACCATCAAGCTGACCCCGAACAAGGCCGATTGCCTGTCCGTGCTGGGCGTGGCCCGCGAAGTGTCGGCCCTGACCGGCACCCCGCTGTCGGTGCCGACCGCGCGCCTGGTCGCCGTCACCAGCGATGAAATCCTGCCAGTGACCATCAGCGCGCCCGACCTGTGCGGCCGCTTCACGGGGCGCGTCATCCGCGGCCTGAACGCGCGCGCCGTCACCCCGGCCTGGATGGTCCAGCGCCTCGAGCGCAGCGGCCAGCGGTCCGTGTCGGCGCTGGTCGATATTTCCAACTACGTCATGCTGGAACTGGGCCGTCCTTCGCACGTGTTTGACCTCGACAAGATCCACGGCAGCCTGGACGTGCGCTGGGGCCGGGCCGGCGAAAGCTTGAAACTGCTTAACGGCAACACGGTGGCCGTCGACGACTGGATCGGCGTGATCGCCGACCAGGCCCAGCTCGAGTCGCTGGCCGGCGTGATGGGCGGCGACGCCACCGCCGTCACCCTTGACACCAGCAATATTTACCTGGAAGCGGCATTCTGGTGGCCGAACGCCATCCAGGGCCGCGCCCGCCGCTTCAATTTTTCCACCGATGCGGCCCACCGCTTCGAGCGGGGCGTCGATTTCGCCAGCAATGTCGAGCACATCGAGCGCATCACCGGCCTGATCGTGGAAATCTGCGGCACCGCCAGCACCAGCGTGGGCCCGGTCGATGACCAGGTGGCCAGCCTGCCGCAGCGCCAGCCGGTGTTGCTGCGCACGGCGCGCGCCCAGAAAGTGATCGGCGTGCCGCTCACCGACGCCGTCATCGCCGACATCTTCAACCGCCTGGCGCTGCCGTTCACCCAGCCTGCGCCGGGCCAGTTCGCCGTCACCTCGCCCACCTACCGTTTCGATATCGAAATCGAGGAAGACCTGATCGAGGAAGTCGCCCGCGTCTACGGCTTCGAGAACATTCCCGCCAATCCGCCGGTGGCGCCCAGTGCCATGCTGGCCACGCCCGAGAATATGCGCTCGCTGTTCGCCCTGCGTCACCGCATGGCCGACCTCGGGTACCAGGAAGTGGTCAACATGAGCTTCGTCGATGCCGCCTGGGAAGTCGATTTTTCCGCCAACGATGCGCCCATCAAGCTGCAAAACCCCATCGCCAGCCAGATGAACGTGATGCGCTCGTCGCTGATCGGCAGCCTGGTGGCCAATGTGCGCTACAACCTGAACCGCAAGGCGGGGCGCGTGCGTGTGTTTGAAATCGGCGCCGTGTTCCACCGCAACGCCGCCGCCGTCGACGGCGCGCTGGCGGTGGCCGGTTTCGACCAGCCCAAGCGCCTGGCCGGCATGGCCTACGGTCCCGCCTTTGACGAACAGTGGAGCGTGGCGGCCCGCCCGGTCGACTATTTCGACGTCAAAGCCGACCTCGAGGCCATGTTTGCCCCCGTGCCGCTGCGTTTCGTGCCGCTGGCGCATCCGGCGCTGCACCCGGGCCGCTCGGCCAGTGTCGAACTCGATGGCAAGGTGGTCGGCTTCATTGGCGAACTGCACCCGAAATGGCTGCAGAAATACGAGTTGCCACAGGCGCCCGTGCTGTTCGAGGTTGACGCGATTGCATTGCAGCAACGTCCGGTGCCCCGTCACGTCGATATTTCGAAATTCCCCGGCGCCACCCGCGATCTGGCGATGGTGGTCAACACCAGCGTGAGCGCGCAGCAGATGCTCGATGTTTTCTTTAAGGAAAAAGCAACAAATCCTAATGGAAACATCGTGCAAGCCATTGTTTTATTTGATGAATATCGCGGCAAGGGCTTGCAGGCTGACGAAAAAAGTCTTGCTTTCCGCTTTGCGTTGCAAGATACTCAAACCACTTTGCAGGACGACGCCGTGGATGCCCTGATGCATGCAATGGCCGAAGCCGCAACCATCCACCACAATGCGCAAAAGCGTGCGTAACGATCCGACGCGACATTCCGGGACTGATAAGGCAGGGCTGCAAAATTAATAATAACGACGTGGATTCGGCCGTACTCCAATCGGCATTGGCGGCCGATTTGCATCGCGCCATGCAGGTGGCGAAGGTGCGCCAGGAGGCCGAGAAGGACTTGCCGACCCTGACCAAGGCGGAACTGGCCGAGTTGCTTTTCGAGCAAGTCGGCTTGAACAAACGCGAGGCAAAGGATATGGTCGAGACTTTTTTCGATGAAATTCGCAATGCGCTGGAGCGGGGCGAGGCAGTCAAACTGTCTGGCTTCGGCAACTTCCAGTTACGTGACAAGCCGCAGCGGCCCGGCCGCAATCCGAAAACGGGCGAGGAAATCCCCATCACCGCGCGCCGCGTGGTGACGTTCCACGCCAGCCAGAAACTCAAGAGCATGGTCGAGTCGACCAGCCCCGTTGCGCGCGCCGCCTGAATTGATCCATGAACGACCGCAAACCCGATCTGGCCGTCTTGCCGCCGATCCCCGCCAAGCGTTATTTCACCATCGGTGAAGTCAGTGAATTGTGCGGGGTCAAACCGCATGTACTGCGATACTGGGAGCAGGAATTTACCCAGCTAAAGCCGGTCAAACGCCGTGGCAATCGTCGCTATTACCAGCACCACGAGGTGCTGTTGATCCGTCGCATACGCGAGCTGTTGTACGAGCAAGGCTTCACCATCAGCGGCGCCCGTAACAAGCTCGACAGTCGCAGCGGCGAAATGCTGCCGGACAGCAGCGACGACGGCTTGCCGGCGCAGGCCGCCGACCTGGCCGCGCCGACGCTGGCCCTGACGGCCGTGCGCGCGGAGCTGCAGGCGATCCTCGACCTGCTCGACGGCGCCAACTAAGAACCTATCCCGGTAGGTAGGAGGAAGCGGATTGCGACATGCGCGTAGGCGACATGCGCGTAGGCGACGTGCGCGTAGGCGATGCATGGCAGCCGAGGGCAAGGCGCGAGGATGACGCATGGCGAGCCATGCGAAGACGAGGCAAGTCATATATGACGGCCCGCCATCGGTTGCCAGGCGTCGCAGCGGCGCACCGGCAAGCAGCGACTCCGACCTACCGGGATAGGTTCTAAGCCCCGCACGCGCAGCACCCGCAGCCTCGGCTGCACTCCAGGACAGGCCCGGTTGGCGGGGAAGGGCCGTCGCCTTCCCGTTGCAGGCGCCTGTTACATGCGTCGTCGTGATGCTAGAATGACGATATTGTAGTGTTGGTACGCTTGGCCTCATTCCTGCGCCAGGAAAAATAATAGCGCCGAGCACATTTCCAGCATATGTGCTCGGTGTTCTAAGGGAAGACAATGATACGCGTTGCCATTTGTGACGACCACCAGATTGTAAGAGCCGGATTCAAGCAGATTTTTTCGTCCTCGGGCGATGACTTCACCGTCGTTGCCGAAGGCGCCACGGGCCGCGAGGCACTCGACATCGCGCGTCGCGAAATTTGCGATGTGCTCCTGCTCGACATCGCCATGCCTGACCAGAGCGGCATCGACATCTTGCGCACCATTCGCCAGGGCCAGCCGAACTTGCCCGTGCTGATACTGTCCGGTTATCCGGCCCAGCAGTACGCGCTCAATCTGTTCAAGATGGGCGCCAACGGCTACCTGAACAAAGAGTGCGAAGCGGACGAACTGAAAACCGCCGTCAAGACGGTGTTCCAGGGCCGTCGCTACGTCAGCTCGACCGTCGGCGAATTGCTGGCGCAAAGTTTCGACCGCGATCCCAACACCGCCTTGCACACGGAACTGTCGGACCGCGAGTTCCAGGTCTTCCTGCGCCTGGCCAAGGGCGCCACCGTGTCCGATATCGGCGTGGCCCTGTCCTTGTCCATCAAGACCGTGTCGACTTATCGAACACGCATCATGGAAAAAATGGGTTTGCAGTCCAACAGCGATCTCACATACTATGCAATGAAGAATAACCTGCTCGATTAGGACGCTCAAGCAGTAGCCTCTAGTCGGTGTGGCCTCGGCGCTGATCGCGGCCCCCCGTCTTGTCAATGCCCGGGTGCCCGGGTTGCGCAAAAGGACGCCGAGGATGGTCTTTTCTATCGAATCCCCCAGCAAACCGCCGCTGCCGTTTTACAAAACGGTGCTGTGCGTGCTCTGCGTGCTGATCCTGATCGTCAACGGTTTCAGTCTCGCCCGCAACCTCGAATCGCTCAACGACGCCAAGGTCCTGCAAAGCCAGGGCGCGCGCGTGGTCGACCGGGTGCAAGCCCTGAACGTGCTGGTGACGGACGCCGAATCGAATCTGCGGGGCTATTTTCTATCCGGCATCGACAGCTATCTGCGCCAGGTCGTGCGTGCGCGCGGTGAGGCCGACCGCCAGTTCGCCCAACTGCGCGGCCTGCTGGCCGACAATCCCAATCAACTGAAAAACCTGGCGCAGCTGCAAAACCTGGTGCGGCGCGACTTCGCCGGCATGGACGACATGCTGCGCGTCTACCGCGTGGGTGGCTTGAACGACGTGGCCAAGATCGCCCACAGCCTGGGCGACGATGGCACGGTCGACGAGATCCGCCTGATGGTGGTGATCATTGCCCAGGAGCAGCGCGAATTGCTGGCCACCCGCAGCGCCGCCTACAACCGCGACTACCGCAATGCCGTCATGCTGGGCATTGGCATCAACCTGGGCGCGATCCTGGTGGTGCTGCTGTTCTACCGGCTCATACGGCAGAGTTTCTTTTCCGGGGTGCAGGCGCAGCAGGCGCTGGAGACGGCCAACCAGACGCTCGAGTCGACCGTGGCGCTGCGCACCGAGCAGTTGTCGGTGTTGTCGCGCCACTTGATCAGTGTCGCGGAAGAAGAAAAATCGCGCCTGGCGCGCGAGTTGCACGATGAAATGGGGGCCAATCTGACCGCCATCAGCATCGACTTGAACGCCGTCAGCGAGCGCCTGCGCACGCAGCAACCGCAACTGGCGCGCATGCTCGAACGGGCCCGCGCCACCCTGGTCGATACGGTGCAGCTGAAACGCCGCATCGTCGAGAACTTGCGCCCCAGCCTGCTTGACAACCTGGGCCTGTCCGCCGCCGTGCAAAGCTATTGCGCCGAATTCGGCCAGTTGACGACGATCGATTGCGAAGCGCTGGTCGAGCGCACCGTCGATGCGGCCGGGCCCATGCATGCCATTGCCGTGTTTCGCATCGTCCAGGAAGCCTTGAACAATGTGGCCAAGTACGCGCGCGCCAGCACCGTCATCGTGCACCTGGCCGTGGAGCGCGATTGCCTCGTGCTGGAAATATCGGACAACGGCGTGGGCATCGACACCGATGCCGCGCTGGCGCCCAAATCGCACGGTTTGCTGGGCATGCGCGAACGGGCGTTGCTGCTAGGCGGAAATTTTACGGTGCGCCGTGGGGTCAACGACTGCGGCACCTGTATCGAGGCATCGATCCCGCTGGCCACGGCGGCCGCCTCGCATGGCGTTGAGGTCGCAGCAACGACAACGCCGGCAGCGCCGGCGTTGTTGGACCACGTGCAGCATGCGAAGCCGGCTGCGCCGGCCCCGCCATCGATCAGCGAGCCACGTCGGCCAGCAGGCGATCGTATTCCGACTTAGCGACCTTGTAGCATTCGCCTGCGTACTCTTCCAGACCGGCACGGTCGACCACGGTGATGTTGCCGCGACGGTAAGTGATCAAGCCGTCGTCCTGCAGTTTGCCGGCAGCGGCGGTGATCGACTCGCGACGCACGCCCAGCATGATCGAGATCAGTTCTTGCGTCACTTTCAATTCATTCGATGGCGAACGGTCCAGGCGATCGAGCAACCAGCGGCACAGCTTCTGTTCGATCGAGCTGTGACGGCCACCGACCGCGTTTTGCGCCATCTGGGCGAACAGGGCATTGGTGTAGCGCATCAGCAGCTGGGGCAGGGCGCCGCCCTGGTTGAACGCGTCACGCAGATACTGGGTCTTGAGGCGGTAACCGTAGCCGGCGCTTTGCACGACCGCGCTGCAGGTGGCGCGCTCGCCCATGAACAGCGACATGCCGCACACGCCTTCGTGACCGATCACGGCGATTTCAGTGGTGGCGCCGTCTTCCATCACGTACAGCAGGGAGACGATGGCGGTGGTGGGAAAGTACACATTTTCCAGCTTGCTACCGCATTCAAACAATTCTTTGCCAAATGGCAGGGCGACCAATTCAAGATGGTCGAACAGGGTTTCCAGATCATGGCGTGGCAGGGCGGCCAGCAGTTCGTTCTGCTGGGTGCCGCTGTAGCTCACAACTGGCTTGGCGCCAACTTTGGATTCCGCGGCGCTGCCGGGGAACTGGCTGCCCAGTTGCGATTTCTGCGTACTACCACCAAGTTGAGTGCTGTTCATTTTTTCCTCTTTAAATCTTCAAGACATCGTTGCGCTCGGGCTTGCTTTGTAACTTCGGTTGCCGTTTGCGATGGATGAACTTTATAGCGTCGGTCTGTTGGCGAACATAAGATTAGCAGTCGCCCCTGTGTAGGTAGCAAACAGACAGCCTTGTAAGTCTAGTCCTACTGGGGGAAAGGGCGCTATGTGTGGTGTTTAACCTAATTATTTGCCTTTTTTGCCAGAAAAACAGGCACCCAACATGGGTTTGGTGATGTCAAAATGCTCTTTTTTGACGAAATTCGAGGGGGCCGGTCCGCCCGTTTCAGGCAAAACGGCCTCGTTTGGCCTGGTCCATCGTCAAATTTGTTGGCAGAAAGTGTTTCGCGCGCTGGTCTGACGCCGTGGTGGCGCTTGGGAAGCCGCTTGAATTGCCGCATAATACTTTTTTCGCGCTTTCGTCCCCCTCGCCATGCACGCTCCCCTTGCCATCCTGCTGGTCGAAGACGACGCCGTGCTGGCCGACGGCATCAGTCGCATGCTCGAGGCGCAGGCCATCCACGTCGACCTGGTGGCCGACGGCTTGCTGGCCGACCAACTGCTCCAGCACAGCGCGGCGAGCGTGGCGGTGATCGATATCGGCCTGCCCGGCATCGACGGCTTCGAAGTGGTGCGGCGCCTGCGCCAGCGTGGCAGCGCCATGCCGGTCTTGCTGCTGACGGCGCGCGACGCGGTGGAAGACCGCGTGCGCGGGCTGGAAACGGGCGCCGATGACTACCTCGTCAAACCGTTCGCCGGCGCCGAACTGGTGGCGCGCATCCGCGCACTGGCGCGCCGCAGCAGCCCGCGGCCGGCCCTGCTGGGCGCGGGCCGGCTCAGCCTCGACCTCGACACCCGCCGCGCCCGGGTCGGCGAGCGCGTGATCGAGCTGTCGGTGCGCGAATGGGCGGTGCTCGAATTCCTGTTGCAGCACGGCGGACGGGTGGTGTCGAAACAGCAGATCATCGACGCCATCGCGCCATGGGCGGAGGAGCTGACCCTCAACGCCGTCGAAGTGTATGTGTCGCGCCTGCGCCTGAAGCTGCAGGACGCCGGCGTGGCGATCCGCACCATCCGCGGCTTCGGCTACATGCTCGAAGCGGCCGCCACGCCATGACCAGCATCCGGGTCCGCCTGCTGACCTGGTTGATAGGCCCGATCCTGCTGCTCAACCTGGCCAGCGCCAGCCTGATCTATCTGCTGGCGTGGGGCCCCGTCCAGCAGGCCTTCGACCGCGCCCTGGTCGATGCGGCCGCCTCGCTGGCGGCGCGGGTGGGCGCCGACGGCGCGCTCGAACTGCCCGCGCGGGCCGAACGCGCCTTGCGCAGCAGTACCGGCGACACCACGTATTTTGCCGTGCGCGACCGCCACGCCCGCCTGCTGGCGGGCGACGCCGACCTGCGCGTGCGCTTCGACAACGGCGCCGCCCTGGTCGATGGCCAGGTGCGCGGCGCCGCCGTGCGGGTGGCCAGCGAGCTGACGGAAGCGGGCGGCACCGTGGCGGTGGCGCGCACCATCGCCGCCCGCAGCCAGCAGGGCGCCACCGTGCGCGTGCTGCTCTTGCTCGAAGCGCTATTTACCTCGGTGCTGGCGGGCCTGATCTGGTTTGCCGTCACCCGCGGCCTGCTGCCGCTGGACCGCCTGCGCGCCGACCTGGACGCGCGCGACTGGGCCGACATGGCGCCGCTGGCGGCGCGCGCGGCGCCGGTCGAACTGGCGCCCGTGGTGGGCGCATTCGACAACCTGCTGGCCCGCCTGCAGGCCGGCACCCGTGCCCAGCAAGAGTTCCTGGCCAACGTGGCGCACCAGTTGCGCACCCCGCTGGCCGGCGTCAAGCTGCAGCTCGAATGGCTGGCCACGCGCCACCGGGACGACGCCGACAGCGTCAAGTCGCTGCGCCTGATGCTGCTGTCGAACGAGCGCATGATCCGCCAGACCAACCAGTTGCTTTCGCTGGCCAGGGCCGAACCGAGCCGCTTCGAAAAAAACCGCCTCGAGCCGATCGACCTGGCGACCCAGGTGGGCGCATCGATCCAGCATGTCGTCGACCAGGCGCTGGTCCGCCGCATCGACCTGGGCTTCGAGTTGCAGGCCGTGCTGATCGCCGGCGACCCCTTCCTGTTGCGCGACCTGGTCGACAACCTGATCGACAACGCCTTGCGCTATACCCCGGCCGACGGCGCCGTCACCGTGCGCTGCCTGCGTGAGCGTGGCGAGGGGGCCGGCGGCGCCGGCGTGGCGCTGCTGGAAGTGGAAGACTCCGGTCCCGGCGTGCCTGCTGCCGAGCGCGAGCGGGTGTTCAGCCGCTTTGTCCGCCTGGCCGAGCACACCAGCGGCAGCGGCCTGGGGCTGGCGATCGTGCGCGACATCGCCCTCGCGCATGGCGCCCGGGTGACGGTGACGAGCGCGCGCAGCGGCCAGGGGGCCCTGTTCCAGGTCCGCTTTCCCCTCGCGATAGTTGGCCCATCGCAATAAAATCGCTGTTGTCAGCAGTTTGTCAGTATTTCTTCAGGGTAATGTCAGCTTGCCCTAGTATTCTCTCTAGGAAACTCCCGTCATCACGGCGGGCTCGACCTCAGAGGACATCATGCAACGACAGCAAACCGGCCTGACCCTGATCGAGGTGCTCGTCACCCTCGCCATCGTGGGCATCCTCTCCGCGATTGCCTTGCCGAACTACCGCGACTACGTCACCCGCGGCCGGCTGGCCGAGGCGTTTTCGGGGCTGGCGACGGTGCAGCCGAACGCCGAGCAGTTCTGGGCCAACACGCGCAGCTTTGCCGCCTTCGACGGCGCCACGGTGTTCCCCGCCGACACGCCGAATTTTACCTATGCGCTGTCGGGCGCCACCGCGGCCGCCTATGTCGTCACCGCCACCGGGCGCGGCCCCGTGGACGGCTTCGCGTTCACCATCGATCAGCAGGGCAACCGCGTGACCACGGCGGCGCCGGACGGCTGGACCGCCAACGCCACCTGCTGGACCGATCGGCGGAGCGGCGCATGTTCTCAATAGCATCCGCGCGCGGGCAGGGCTTCACCCTGGTCGAAATGATGGTGGTGGTGGCCATCCTGGGGGCCCTGATGGGACTGGGCGTTCCGTCCCTGAGCGGCTGGATGATGGCCAACAAGGCCGCCTCCGCCAACGAGTTCTACATGGAAGGGTTTCGCGCCGCCCGCCTGCAGGCGATCGGTCACAACACCGCCAGTCGCATCGTGCTGTCGGCCAACCAGAGCTCCGGCCAGATGGACTGGCAGGTCGACATCTGCTTTCCCACCGCCGCCGCCGCCTGCACGGCGGTGAGCGCGAACTGGTCGACGCCGCAGGCGGCGGCGGCCAACGACCCCGATCCGGGGGTGAAATACAAGTCGCTGCGGCGCTCGGCCGACGTGCTGCCGTCGACCACGGTGATCGCCCCGAGCCTGTTGCCGGCCGGCGCCTATACCATCTACTACACGTCGCTGGGCTGGGTCGACACCAGCTTTGCCAACCGCCTGACCCGCTTGCAGCTCGATCCCTTGCCGGCCTACGCCGCGCAACTGCCCACCATCGCCATCGCCATCACCCTGGCCGGCATGCCGACGCGCTGCGATGTCGGCGTGGCCGTCACCGATTCGCGCGGGTGCCCGCCATGAGGCCCCGGTCCACCATGGCAGCCGTGGCGCCCATGCGGCGCGCGCCCGTCGCGCCGCGCCGGCCGCAGGACGGCGTGGCCCTGCTCGAAGCGCTCATCGCCACCCTCATCCTGGCCATCGGCCTGCTGGGCGCCATTGGCATGCAGGCGCGCGCCTACTCGGCGCTGTCGGACGCGAGCATGCGCGCCGAGGCCACCATCGCCAGCGAACGCTTGCTGGGCCTGATGGCGATCGACCAGCCCAACCTGTCCCTGTATGCCTATGCCGGCAGCGGCACCGTCAACGCCAAGCTCGCCGGCTGGCTCAGCGACACGCGCGCCGCCATTCCCGGCGCCAGCGTCACGGTGGTGGTGGCGCCGGTGGCGTCCACCAGCCGTAGCCAGATCAACATCGCCATCGGCTGGCAACGCAAGCAGGGTTCGCTGGCCAGCGTGCACGCCGTCACGTCCTACATCGCCAACTCCAAATGAAGATCTCGCCCCCTCCCGCCACGCGCCGCGCCGCGGCCGGCTTTTCCCTCGTCGAGTTGCTCGTGAGCGTGGTGATCGGCTTGCTGGCGCTGGGCTTTGCCACCCGCATGGTGGTCAGCAGCGAGACCAGCAAGCAGGCCGCCACCGGCGGCGCCGATGCCATGCAAAACGGCGTGGTGGCCCTGTTTTCCATCGAACGCGAACTGGCCCAGGCAGGCTGGGGCCTGAACGATCCCCTGGTGGCTGGTTGCGATACGCGGTTTTACGACTCCGGCAATTACGCCCTGCTCAGCGCGGCGCGCGGGGCCGGCACCGTCACCCCGCTCGCTTCGGTGGTGATCGAGTCGAACACGGGCGCCTCGGACCGGCTCTCGATCAATGCCGGCAGCTCCTACAGCAGCACCGGCATGGCGCTGGTGGCGAACAACTACCTGGCCACTGCGGGCGCGATCGACATCGACCGCGCGCCCTACGGTTTCAACGGCACCAGCACGGTGATCGCCGGCGGCGACGTCATCGTGGTGGCGCCCGAGACCTTCGGCAGCGGGCGCTGCTCGATGGCGATGGTGTCGCAGGTGGTGGCGCCGGCGGCGCCGGGGCAAAACCAGTTGTTCATCGCCAGCGGCGGCAACAACCGTTATAACAGCGGCAACCTGACCATCGCCTACACCAGCCTGCAGGCGCGCTTGTTCAACCTGGGTCCGGCGGCGAACCTGTCGTTCCACACCTGGTCGAGCAGCCAGGGCTTTCTCAAATTACGCGCCACCAACCTGGCCGGCGCCAGTGCGGCCCCGGCCACGGTCACCGACAACATCGTCGCCCTCAAGGCCCAGTACGGGCTCGATCAGCGCGCCGGCGCCGCGTTCACGCCCGAACTGGGCATGCAGGTGTCGAACTGGTCCGGCACCATGCTCGACGCGGACGGTGACGGCACGGCCGGCAGCGCCGGCGACTACAGCCGCATCGCCGCCGTGCGCATCGCCGTGGTGGCACGCAGCCGCAACCCGGAAAAGCCGTCCGCCGCGACCGGCCTGTGCACGGCCACCACCACCGCCCCGACCGTCTTTGGCGGGGTGGCGGTGACGCTGGCGGTGACGGGCGACAGCGTGCCCTGGCAGTGCTACCGCTATCGCGTGTTCGAGTCCATGGTACCGATTCGCAATTCAGGCTGGAGGCCCACCGCATCATGAACAACCATGCTCCCCGCCGCCGGCCGGCCCGCCAGCAGGGCGTCGCCCTGCCGGTGATGCTGATCGTGCTGACCATCATGCTCCTGAGCGGCGCCTACCTGCTCAAGTCCAGCAACAGTTCGACCATCACGGCCACCAACCTGGCCTACCAGTCGACCCTGAACCGGGCCAACGACCTCGCCTTGATGCAAGGCTCCGAGTGGCTCAGCAGCACCTGGACGGGCAACCGGGCCACGCTCGATCTGGACAATGCCGGCGCCGGCTACGTCGCCACGCTCGACACCACCCAGACCGTGCGTTCGGCCGGCTTTTGGGTGGGCAAGAAAACCATCACCGACAGCAATGGCTTGTCCATCGAGTACGTGATTCACCGCCTGTGTTCGCGCGCGCTGGCCTACAACGACCCGGTCAACCAGTGCATGCAGACCACGGCCAACGTCAACACGCTGGGCACCACGGTGGCGCTGGGCGCGAGCCTGTCGTCGACGTCGGTGCAACTGGCAGGCAACCCGCAACTGCACTACATCATCACCGCGCGCATCTACGGCCCGCGCGGCGGCAACGTGATCAGCCAGCTGGCCGTGCTGATGGGCGTGTGAGCCCGCGCCGCTGGCGCTGGCCTGGCAACACCGGATAACCTCGATTGGAACGACCATGAAGCTGCCTTCCCGTATTTGCAAGCTGGCCGCGGCCGCGCTGGGCGCCTGCGCCTTGCTGGGCGCGCCCGCGCAGGCATCGCAAACGAACATCGCCCAGGTGCCGCTGTTAAATATCACGGGCACCGGCACCGTCAAGCCCAACTTGATGCTGCTGTTCGACAATTCGGGCTCGATGGACAACCCGTATTTGCCCGATTCGGCCGGCAGCGGCGCCCTGCAGTGCCGTGGCAAGGTGGCCCTGCGCGACGCCACCACGGCCAATCCGAACATGGTCTGCTCGGCTGGCCAACCGCCGTTCATGAGTACCGATTACAACCGCATCTATTACAATCCCGCCATCCGCTACCAGGCGCCGATCAAGTTCGACGGCAGCAGCTATGCCGACATGGTCAGTCCCTGGACCGCCGTGCCCATCGATGGCTTCGGCAGCAAGGCCGTCGACCTGGAGGAGACCAGCGGCCTGGCCAAGACCGCCACCACCAACCTGATTACCGGTTTTCCCGACATCAAGTGGTGCGACAGTAGCAGCAACACCAACAATTGCCGGCGCAACACCGCCACCTACACCTATCCGGACGCGGTGTTCATGTACCCCACGGTGGTGTACGGCAAGCCGTATTACTACAATATCGGCGTGGCCCAGTACTGTTCCGATGCCAATCTGACCGACTGCGTCTCCACCACCGTGGGCGCGGCGGCGCCGGATGGCTATCCGTATCCCGTCAAGGTGCGCTGGTGCGACACGGTCAACCTGAACAACTGCCAGGCCAAGCAAGTGGCGGCGTTCAAGTACCCGTCGTTTTCCAAGCCGCTGGGCTCACGCGTGGCCTACGGCTTCATCACGATCGCCGCGTCGGCCACCGCCACGGCACTGAAAATTACCAGCGTCACGGTGGCCGAGCCCGTCACCAAGTCCACCATCACCGCCATCAGCGGCACCACCACCATTTCCGCCCCCACCGGCACCGACACGGCCCTGAAACAGCAGACCGTCGCCAGCCTGGTGGCCTCGGCCATCATGACGCGCACCGGCACGCCCACCCTGTACTGGGCCTGCGTGAACCAGCCGCTGGGCACGAACAATGTTTCGCCGTGCTCGGCCTACGGCATCGACGGCCTGGCCAATAATCAGGTGGCCATCATTCCCCTCGATTGCACCAACACCAGCAGCAAGGCGACCAGCAACTGCTCGCCCGCGCTCGACGCCGCCAATGCCGGCTGGGGCATCGAAATGCTCACTGAAATCGGCACCGTCAGCAACGCCGTGGCGTATGTGCCGCCGACCGCGCTGATCAGCGTCGTCGGCACGCTCGGCAACAGCAGCAGCAACAAGCTCGCCAGCGTCAGCTGGAACAGCCAGACCCTGGCCAGCAATATTGCGCTGGCCAGCAAGGCGACCGCCAGCGCCGTGGTGACCTCGATCGTCAGCGCCGTCAATGCCAGGACCGGCATCACCGGCATTGCCGCCTACGCTGGCGGCAACACGGTCACCCCGGTCTGCGCGGGCAAGGCCAGCACCTTCGTCTGCCTGGTCAAGAACGGCGCCAGCACCAACCTGGACACGCCCTCGACGGGCACGCTGACGGGCTCGGGCATGTCGTTCACGCCGACCCCCGGTGCCGGCTATACGGCGGCGGCGGCCAAGGTCGAAGACCGGATTCCGCAGCAATTGGGGAGCATCACCGGTGGCTCAATGCCGGCCAGTACGTTTGCCCGCGTCGACATCGTCTCGACCAACAACAGCTACCCGCGTGGCGCCAACCGCAGCGACTGCGCCGGCAGCATCAGCTGCACCTACGCCGAAGAAATGACCAACTTCGCCAACTGGTACGCCTATTACAAGACGCGCATCCAGATGACCAAGACGGCGGTGGGGCTGGCCTTCGCCCCCGTGTCGGACAATTACCGCGTGGGCTTCGTGAAAATGTCCAACGCGGGCGCGTCGAAAGCGATCGACATCAAGCCGGCCCCGTTTGACAGCACCGCCCGCCAGGCCTGGTACAAAGCGTTCTATGACACCGTCACCAGTGGTTCGACGCCCACCCGCGCCGCCCTCGACAGCGTGGGCAAGATGTTCGCCAATATTTACCCGTACGACTACGCCAGCGGTGAAGAGGTGGTGAGATTCCCCTGCCAGCAGAACTTTGTGCTGCTCACCACGGACGGCTACTGGAACCTGGGCTTTAACACGGGCGCCACCGGCAGCGCGGACAGCACCGAGAGCGCCGCCCGCTTTTGCACCGCGGCGCGCGGCTGCGTCGACAAGCGCGTGCAGACCAACCCCTCGCTGGCCGATGTCGCCCTGTACTGGTACAACGGCGGCAGCAATACCGGCACGGTGTCGCTGCGTCCTGCCATCGACGACGTCACCAAGCCGGGCCTGGTGCCGGGCGCGGCCGGTGAAAATACCCACTTGCACGTCAATACCTTCACCCTCGGGCTGGGCATCGACGGCGTGATGAACTACGAAGACAATTACGACACCGCGCCGAAAGTGGGCGGCGACTTCTACAATCTGCTCACCGGCGCCACCACCGGCTGCCCGTGGAACGGCGGCGGCGCTTACGTCTGGCCCGATCCGCAGTCGGGCACCGCTGCCAACAGCACCGCCTCGGTGCAGGAGCGGGTCGACGACCTGTGGCACGCGGCCGTCAACGGCCATGGCAAATACTTCAGCGCCAACGAGCCGAGCGCGGTGCAAAGCGGCCTGTCGCAGGCGATCGCCGCCATTTCCGTGCGGGTGGGAGCGGCGGCGGCGGCGGCCACCTCGACGCCGAATATTTCGCAGCAGGACAACGATATCTTCTCGGCCATTTTCGTCACGGGACGCTGGTACGGCGAGATGTCGGACAAAAAAATCGACATCATCACCGGCAAAGTGGGCACCACGGCGCTGTGGAATACCAGCGACCGGGTCGGCCTGAAGGTCGACGCCAGCACGGACACGCGCACCATCAAGATGCTCGACACTGCCACCAACACGCTCAAGGATTTCAGCTTCGGCACCTTGACCGATACGGAAAAAGCCTGGTTCGCCAACAAGTGCAGCGTTCTGCCCCAGTGCGCGCTGCTGTCGGCGGCCGACAAGGCGAAACTGAACAGCTCGGAAAACGTGGTCAACTGGCTGCGTGGCCAGCAGCAGCACGCCGATGACCAGGTCATGCGCGCGTACACCAAGACCACGCCGACCGGCACCGGCACGCCCGTGCCGATCGTGCTGGGCGATATCGCCTCGTCCAAGCCGGCCTTCGTGCGCACGCCCATGAAATCGTACCCGCTGGCCGGCTACAGCGACTTCAAGATTGCCAAGGCCAGCCGCGCCGCCACCGTCTACACCGCCGCCAACGATGGCATGCTGCACGCGTTTTCCGCCGCCACCGGCGACGAACTGTGGGCCTACGCGCCGCGCATCACCATGCAAAAACTGTACAAGCTGGCCAGCATCAACTACAGCACCAATCACCTGTTCACCACCGACGGTTCGCCCGAAGTGTCCGACGTGCAGATCGGCGGCGCCTGGAAAACCGTGCTGGTGGCGGGCCTGAACGGCGGCGGGCGCGGTTACTACGCGCTCGACGTGACCGATCCGGCCAACCCGGTGGCGCTGTGGGAGCTGTGCGCCGATGCGACCATCTGCAGCAAGAACGACGCCGACATCGGCCTGACCTTCGGCAACCCGCAGTTTGGCTACTGGCAGGGCAAGTGGGTGGTGTTCCTCACTTCTGGCTACAACAATGTGTCGGGCGTCGATAACGTCGCCGCCGGCGCCAGCGGGCACGGCTTCCTGTACATCGTCGATGTCGCCAACGGCACCGTGCTGAAAAAAATCGACACCACGCCGCTCGCCGCCGCCACCACCGGCACCCCGTCGGGGCTGGCGAAAATCACCTCGATCAGCAGCAATCCCTTCACCGATCCCGTCACCACGTATGTGTATGGCGGCGACAACCAGGGCCAGTTGTGGCGCTTCGATCTGACCTCGGCCAGCCCCGGCGTGGTCGGCGTGATCAAGCTTGGTGACGCCGGCGTGAGCCAGCCCATCACCAGCCGTCCCGAGGTCACCCAGTGCCTGGTGACCGACACGGTCGATGGCGTGAGCACCCAGCGGGTCCAGCGGGTGGTGCTGTTCGGGACCGGGCGCCTGCTCGATGTGTCCGACAGCACGGACATGTCGAACCAGACCCTGTACGCGCTGCGCGACACGGGCAGCGCGATCGCCAACATCCGCAGCGCCTCGATGGTGCGGCAAGCGCTCAGCACCGTCGGATCGAGCAACAACATCGCCACCTACGGCGTCACCAACCGCAAGGTCGACCTGGCCACCCAGGATGGCTGGTACATCGACTTCGACATCAACCAGGGCGAGCGCATCAATCTCGACCCGCAGGTGGTGGCCGGCGGCGTCAACGTCGTCACCAACACGCCCACCTCGTCGTCGTCGTGTTCGGTGGGCGGCTCGAGCAATGTCTACCAGTTCGCCGTCTGCAGCGGCGCCGCCGTCACGGCCGGCACGCCCACCATGCCGGGCCAGGACGACACCGTCACGGTGGCCGGCGGCACGCTGTCGGCCAGTTCGGCGGCGGTCGGCTTCATCATCGTGCGCCTGCCTTCGGGCAGCATCAAGATGATCACCACCTTCGCCGACGGCCGCAACGACACGGGCAACGTCACGCCGCCCGCCTCGCTCAGTTCGCGCAAGGTGGGCTGGCGCGGCCTGAACGGCGAATAAGACCTTGCCGCCGGCAGCGCCCGCTCAGGGCGGCGCTCTGTTGAAGGCGGTGATGGTCTGGGTGAGCACGCTGCCGTCGGCGCCGCTCAGTTGCAGCTGCACCGGGTACCAGGACAGCGCCGGCGCCAGCCACACATCGAGCCGGCCGGCCGCATGCGCGGCTGTGGCCGGGCGCTGGCGCAGGTGCACGGTGAGCACGGGCCCCAGCGCCGTTTGCAGGGTTTCCTCCCCCATGTTCTCGAAGCGCACCCGGGCGGCGCCGTCGGCGCCCGCCACCAGCAGGTCGGCGCCGCCGGCCAGTTGGGCGGGGTCGGCCAGGCCGACGCCCGCCAGGCGCATCAGCATGGCGGCGCGATCCTGGATGTCGCCGCTGACGGCGACCGTGCTGCCCGAGCGGGCGAAGCTGGCCCGTGCCGCCGACCAGTCGAAGCTGACGGCGTCGGCGCCGTCGGCGCCGCGCACCTCGAGCGGCGCGAAGCCGCTGTCGGTGAAGCTGCCGCGCGAGTCGAGCACCCCCATGACGCCGTTGTCACCCGATAGCAGCAACTGGTAGCCATGTTCAAAGGTGCGCCATTCGAGCGCGGCGGCGCCACCGCTGCGCACGGCGCCGCCGCTGGCGATCGTCACCGCGTAGGACAGGTAGGCGGGCGGCGGCGTTTCCACGGCCGGCCGGCCGCCCACGCGCGGCAGGCTGGCCGCGCCGTCGCCGGCGCCGATGTCCCAGCGCGCCAGGCCGGAAGGGCCGGCCGGCGTCGCCAGGGCCGCTGGCGCTGGCGTGTCCGGCGGCGCCTGCGGCGAGCGTTGCATCGCCGAGCGGGCCTGCGCCGGTGGGCGCGCCGCCGCAGCCACCACGGCGGGCGCTGGCGCCTGCGCCGCGGCGCCCGGCTTGAGCTGCACCGTCAGGGTTGGCAGCGACGGCGGCGGGCGCGGCTTGGCGCGCCCCAGCACGCCCAGCACCAGCAGATGCAACGTCACCGAGGCTGCGCCCAGCAACAGCAAGGGACGCTCGCGCGCGAGCACGCGGCGCCAGGCGGGCAGGTGCGTCATGGGGCGGGCGCGGCGCGGCCGCGGGGACCGAGGCTGGGACAGGGGAGGAGCCGGTTCATGGCGCTAGTGTAGCCGGTTTGGGGCGGCCGGCCAGGCATGGCCGCCATCGGCAATTACCCAGGAGCGGCGCAACAGGGTAAAATCGAGGGTTTTTCGCCATCCGACTTTCGAGCGTCCCCACCATGTCCCAACCATCCGTCCCCGCGAACGCCAACCCGTCCGCCGATCCCGCCACCCTCGACACCGAGGAGAGCGGCGCCAGCATCGCCAAGCCGGCCGCCGTGATCGCCCGCGAGGTCGAGCGCCGCCGCACGTTCGGCATCATTTCCCACCCCGATGCCGGTAAAACCACGCTGACCGAAAAGCTACTGCTGTTTTCGGGCGCGATCCAGATGGCCGGCACCGTCAAGGCGCGCAAAAGCGGCCGCCATGCCACCTCGGACTGGATGGAAATCGAGAAGCAGCGCGGCATTTCAGTGGCCAGCTCGGTGATGCAGTTCGAGTTTCGCGACCACGTCATCAATCTGCTCGACACCCCCGGCCACCAGGACTTCTCGGAAGACACCTACCGCGTGCTTACCGCGGTCGATTCGGCCCTGATGGTGATCGATGCGGCCAAGGGTGTCGAGGCGCAGACCATCAAGCTGCTGGCGGTATGCCGCATGCGCAATACGCCGATCGTCACGTTCATGAACAAGATGGACCGGGAAACGCGCGATCCCCTCGAACTGCTCGACGAACTCGAATCGGTGCTCAAGATCGAGTGCGCGCCGGTCACCTGGCCGATCGGCATGGGCAAGAATTTTCGCGGCGTGTACCACCTGCTGCGCGACGAGATCATGCTGTTCAAGGCGGGCGAGGAAAAGGCCGATGGCGCCTTCGAGATCGTCAAGGGGATCGACAATCCGCGCCTGTCCGAGATGTTCCCGCTCGAGATCGAGCAGCTGAAAATGGAAGTCGAGCTGGTCCACGGCGCCTCCCACCCGTTCGACCTCGAGCGTTTCCTGGCCGGCATCCAGACCCCGGTGTTCTTCGGTTCGGCGATCAACAACTTCGGCGTGCGCGAGATTTTATCGGCGCTGGTCGACTGGGCGCCGCCGCCGCTGGCGCGCGACGCCTCGGTGCGCGTGGTCGAGCCGACCGAGCCGCGTTTCACCGGTTTCGTCTTTAAAATCCAGGCCAATATGGACCCGGCCCACCGCGACCGCATCGCCTTCCTGCGCGTGTGCTCGGGCCGTTTCGAGCGCGGCATGAAGGTCAAGCACCTGCGCCTGGGGCGCGAGATCAAGGTGTCGTCGGTGGTGACGTTCATGGCCTCCTCGCGCGAGCAGGTGGAAGAAGCGTACGCGGGCGACATCATCGGTTTGCCCAACCACGGCAACATGCAGATCGGCGACAGCTTTTCCGAAGGCGAAATGCTGGCCTTCACGGGCATCCCGTACTTCGCCCCCGATTTTTTCCGCTCGGTGCGCATCCGCAATCCGCTCAAAATCAAGCAGTTGCACAAGGGCTTGCAGCAGCTGGGCGAGGAGGGCGCGGTGCAGGTGTTCAAGCCCGTGCAGGGCGCCGACCTGATCCTGGGCGCGGTCGGCGTGCTGCAGTTCGAGGTGGTGGCCAGCCGCCTGCTCAACGAGTACGGCGTCGATGCCGTGTTCGACGGCACCAGCATCAGCAGCGCGCGCTGGGTCAGCGGCGACGACAAGCGGGTGCTGGCCGACTTCGAAGATGCGCTGGGCCACAACGTCGCCTACGACGCCGCCGGCAACCTGGCCTACCTGGCCACCTCGAACGTCAATCTGCGCCTGACCGAAGAGCGCTGGCCGAAGCTGAAGTTCCACGCCACGCGCGAGCACGCAGCCAGGCTGTCGTGATCGACCCGGGGACCGCCGCGGCGGTCCCCGCTTTCAGGTTTTTGGCGTCGCCAGCAGCCAGGCGTCGAGCGCCGATCCCAGCCAGCACACGATCATCACCGCCGAGGCCAGGTTGGCCAGGGTGGTGTTGCCGCTCGACTGCTCGATCTGCGCCGCCAGCGCGGCCGGGTCGAGCGCGCCGCTGCCGGCAAGGACCTGGGCGACGATCTTGTTGGCCTCATCGACGGCCTGATTGACCACGTAGGCCGCCGCCAGCAGCGCCGGCAGCAGGAAGGCAAGGCCGCGCAGGCGGCGCTTCAGGTAGACATGGCCCGCCCCTGGAAATACCAGAAGTGACAACAAGACGGCAACGGTCGATTTCTTCATTCCACATTCCAGTGTGTGTTTGCTGCGTGCCTGCTGCCGTCATTTGCGGTAGCGCAAATCTCGGCGACGGCGAGCAGGTAAATTGGGCGGTGCGTTTGGGCAACATGACGAACACCGGCTGGCGGTCCGCAGCACTTGGCGTGTCCCGCGCAGCTCGCGTCATCATACCCGGCGCTGCCCCATACCGTCGTCCCAGGAGAGTGCCATGCTGTCGAAACTACGCATCGGTCCCAAGCTGCTGCTGGCGCCCTGCGCCGTGTTGTTCCTGCTGATCGTGGTGTCCTGCGGGGCCTATTATGCGATGGTGCGCCAGAACGATTCGCTCGGCACCATCGTCGAGCAGCGCGCGGTGCGCCTGCGCGACGCGGCGGCGCTGGTGCATTCGGCGCAGCGCGCCCACACCGATGTCTACCAGTTGCTGACCTGGCTGGGCGCCAGCTTCGCCGAAAAACGCCTGGCCGAGCTGCTGGCGGTGATCGACCGCGATCAGGCCGACACCGGCCTGCGCCTGCGCCGGCTGGCCCGCGACACCGCCGCCGGCGGCGTGCGGGGCGCCGAGTTGCGCATGGTCGAGCAGGCCGCCAGCGCCCACGCGGTGTATCTGAAGGCGGTGGCCGACGTGATCGACCTGGCGCGCGCCGACGCCTCCACCAGCGCCAGCGCGATGTCGAAGGCCGAGCGCGCCTTCGACACCGTGGCGGCGCGGCTGGCCGAGTTGTCGGCCTACGAGCAGCAATTGAGCGAACAGGCGGCGCGCCGTGCGGCGGGCGACTTTGCCACCATGTCGACGCTGATGCCGCTGGCGGTGCTGCTGTCGATCGCGCTGTCGCTGGCCATTACCATGGCGGTGCGGCGCGCCTTGCTGCGCGAGGTGACCGATATCGGCGACGCCGCCATCGACCTGGCCAGCGGCAACCTCTTGGTGCCGCAGCGCGACTACGGTGTCGATGAAATCTCCGCCACGTCGCGGGTGTTGGATACCAGCATCCGCAACCTCAACGCCACCCTCAAAGGCATCCTCGCGTCGGCCCGCTCGATCGACAGCGCCTCGCGCCAGATGGCCATCGGTAACGCCGACCTGTCGCACCGCACGCTGGCGCAGGCGCACGCGCTGCTGCATACGGCCAGTTCGGTCGAAGAGATCGGCGCGGTGCTGAGCCGGACCGCCAGCAGCGCCCAGGCGGCGGCGCGGCTGACGGTGGACGCGACCTCGGTCGCCAGCCGCGGCAGCGATGTCGTCGATCACCTGCTCGGCACCATGGGCACGATTCGCCATGGCGCCCGCCAGGCCAGCGCGCTGGCCGATCGCATCGACGGCATCGCCAGCCAGGCTGGCATGCTGGCGCTGAACGCGGCCGTCGCCGCCGGCAGCGTCGAGCGCGACGCCAGCACCTTTGCCGCCGTCGCGCTCGAAGTGCGCATGCTGGTCCAGCAGTCGGCCCAGTCCGCGCGCGAGATTGGCGAACTGATGCGCCACGCCGTGGCCGACATCGACGGCGGCAGCGCCAGCGCCAGCGAGGCGGGCGACAGCATTGCCCACATGGCGCGCCAGGTGGGGCAGGTGGGCGACATCATCAAATCGATCAGTCACGCCAGCGTGGAGCAGGCCAGCGGCATCCTCGAAGTGAGTGAGGCGATCGTGCAGATGGACCAGATGACCCAGCAAAATTCCTCGCTGGTGACGGAAGCGGCGCGCGCCGCCGCCGACCTGCAGCGCCAGGCGGTGGGGCTGGCGAAAGCGGTGGCTGGCTTCAACCTCGATGAGGCGGCCCTGCTGTCGCTGCCGCCGAGAGGCGCGGACGGCAGCGGACGCAAGGCGCATTTGCGCCTGGCCTCGAGCCGGCTGTAGCACCGCCACGCGGGCGTCAACGTAAAAATCCCCGCTTTTGGCGGGGATTTTTCAGTCGATCAAGCCGGGCAACGCCAGCAATTTACGGCTGCTCGATCACTCGTAGTCACTGATCGGCGCGCAGCCGCAGAACAGATTGCGGTCGCCATAGACGTTGTCGGCACGGCCCACCGGCGGCCAGTACTTCTTGCGGCGCAGCGAAGCGACGGGAAAGGCCGCCTGTTCGCGCGTGTACTGGTGCTGCCAGTCGTCGGCCATGACCACTTCGGCCGTGTGCGGCGCGCCCTTCAGGGGGTTGTCGAGGCGGTCGAATTCGCCCCGCTCGACCTTGACGATCTCGGCGTGGATGGCGATCATCGCTTCGATGAAACGGTCGATCTCCACTTTCGATTCGCTCTCGGTCGGCTCGATCATCAAGGTGCCCGGCACGGGGAAGCTCATGGTCGGCGCATGAAAACCGAAGTCCATCAGGCGCTTGGCGACGTCTTCGTTGCTGATGCCGGTGGCGTCCTGCAGGGGGCGCAGGTCGATGATGCACTCGTGCGCCACCAGGCCGTCGTGACCGGCGTACAGCACCGGGTAATGCGGCGCCAGGCGACGGGCGATGTAGTTGGCGGCGAGGATCGCCGTCTCGGTCGCGTTGGTCAGGCCCTGGCCGCCCATCATGGCGATGTACATCCACGAGATCGGCAGGATCGACGCCGAGCCGTACGGCGCCGCGCTGACCGCGCCGATGCCGGCGTCGTCGCGGCTGTAGCCGGACGAGCGCTGGTTGGGCAGGAACCTGGCCAGGTGGGCGCCAACGCCGATCGGGCCGACGCCGGGGCCGCCGCCGCCGTGCGGGATGCAGAAGGTTTTATGCAGGTTCAGGTGCGAGACGTCGCCGCCGAAACTGCCGGGCGCGGCCACGCCGACCAGCGCGTTCATGTTGGCGCCGTCGATGTAGACCTGGCCGCCGTGCGAATGGACGATCTCGCACAGTTCGGCGATGCCTTCCTCGAACACGCCGTGGGTCGACGGGTAGGTCACCATCACGCAGGCCAGGTTGGCCGCGTGCTTCTCCGCCTTGGCGCGCAGGTCGGCCAGGTCGACGTTGCCGGAGTCGTCGCAGGCGGTGACGACCACCTGCATGCCGACCATATTGGCCGAGGCGGGGTTGGTGCCGTGCGCTGACGACGGAATCAGGCAGATGTTGCGATGGCCGTCGCCGCGCGACTCATGGTAGGCCTTGATCACCAGCAGGCCCGCGTACTCGCCCTGCGAGCCGGCGTTCGGCTGCAGCGAGACGGCGGCGTAGCCGGTCAGGGCGCACAGCATGGCTTCGAGCTGGTCGATCATTTCGCGGTAGCCGATGGTCTGGTCGTTGGGCGCGAACGGGTGGATGTTGGAGAACTCGGGCCAGGTCACGGGAATCATCTCGGAGGTGGCATTGAGTTTCATGGTGCACGAGCCCAGCGGAATCATGGTGCGGTCCAGTGCCAGGTCCTTGTCGGCCAGGGCGCGCAGGTAGCGCAGCATTTCGTGCTCGGCGTGGTAGCGCGAGAACGTCGGGTGGGCCAGGTAGGCGCTGGTGCGCGACAGTGCGGCCGGGAAGGCGTCGCCGCCATCGGCGTCGAAATCGGGCGCATCGCTGACGCCGAAAATCGTGCACAGCAGGACGATGTCGTCGCGCGTGATGGTTTCGTCGAGCGTCAGGCCGACCTGGGTGGCGTCGATGCGGCGCAGGTTGACACCGGCGGCGACGGCGGCGGCGTGGATCGCCTCGGCGTCGTCGACGTTGACGGTGAGCGTATCGAAGTAGCTCTGGTTGGCCAGGCTGAAGCCGGCGCCCTTCAGGCTCGCCGCCAGGATGGCGGTGAAGCGGTGGGTGCGCTGGGCGATCTGCTTCAAGCCTTGCGGGCCGTGGTAGACCGCGTACATCGAGGCCATCACTGCCAGCAGCACCTGGGCGGTGCAGATGTTGGAGGTGGCTTTTTCGCGGCGGATGTGCTGCTCGCGCGTTTGCAGGGCCAGCCGATAGGCCATGTTGCCCTGGGCGTCGATGGTCACGCCCACCAAGCGCCCTGGCATGCTGCGCTTGAATTCGTCACGGGTGGCCAGAAAGCCCGCGTGCGGGCCGCCGAAACCGAGCGGTACGCCGAAGCGCTGGCTGTTGCCGACGACAACGTCGGCGCCCCATTCGCCCGGTGGCGTCAGTACCGTCAGCGCCAGCAGGTCGGCGGCGACGATCACCATGGCGCCGGCGCCATGCAGGCGCTCGACGGCGGCGCGGTAGTCGCGCACTTCGCCGTTCACGCCAGGGTACTGCAGCAGCACGCCAAAGCAGCTCTCGTCGAGCGTAGCGACATCGGCGGCGGCCACGCTGCGCACTTCGATGCCCAGCGGCCGGGCGCGCGTTTCCACCACTTCGCGCGTTTGCGGCAGCACGTCGTCGGCGACGTAGAACACGGTCGACTTCGATTTGCCCACGCGCAGGATCAGCGTCATCGCTTCGGCGGCGGCGGTGCCTTCGTCGAGCATCGACGAGTTGGCGATGCCCATGCCGGTCAGGTCGGTGACGGTTTGCTGGAAGTTGAGGATCGCCTCCAGGCGGCCCTGCGAGATCTCCGGCTGGTACGGCGTGTAGGCGGTGTACCAGGCGGGGTTTTCAAAGATGTTGCGCAACACCACCGGCGGAGTGAAAGTGTTGGCGTAGCCCTGGCCGATCAGCGACTTCATGACCTTGTTCTTGCCGGCGATGCCCTTGAGCTTGGCCAGCGCGGCCTGTTCCGTCATCGGTTCGTAGAATTCGCCCAGCGCCAATTGGCTCTTGTTGCGGATGTTCTCCGGCACGATGGCGTCGATCAGGGCGGCGCGCGAGGCGTAGCCCAGCACGGCCAGCATGGCCTGTTCTTCTTGGGCGGTGGGGCCGATATGGCGCGCGATGAAGGCGTCGCGCGATTCGAGTTGGGTCAGGCTGGAGCGGGTCATGGTAGGGGCCAAATAAATGCTGGCCGGCGGCGCGTTTCGATGAACGCAGCAACGACGCCGCTGGCCGGGGTCATGAAGAGAAGGGACGGCACGGGCGCATGCGCCCGTTGGCAGGACAATCGACCGGCAAGCTTAGTCGGCGGTTTTCTGGCCGTAGGCACCGGCGTCGAGCAGGCCGTCGATGGCGCTGGCGTCGCTCGGCTTGAGCTTGAACAGCCAGGCGGCGTAGGCGTCGGCGTTGATCGATTCGGGCGCGTCGGCCACTGCCTGGTTGATTTCCGTGACTTCGCCCGACAGCGGCGCGTAGATGTCGCTGGCGGCCTTGACCGACTCCACCACGGCGGCGTCGTCGCCGGCGGTGAAGCTCTTGCCGACGGCCGGCAATTCGACGAACACGATGTCGCCGAGCGCATCCTGGGCGTACTCGGTGATGCCGACGGTGACGGTGCCGTCAGCTTCGGCGCGCACCCATTCGTGGGACTCGGTGTATTTCAGATCGGCAGGGATGTTCATGTGGGCTCCAAAAAGGGCGATACAGGGATGGTGGAAGGGGTGACGCTGTGCCGGCTCAGGCAGCGAGGATTTTACCGTTTCGCACGAACGGCAGCTTGACCACCGAAGCGGCGAGCTGCTTGTCGCGGATGGCCACCTTGACGGTGTCGCCGACGGCGACGTCCATCGGCACGCGCGCCAGGGCGATCGCCTGCTCCATGGTGGGGCTGAAGGTGCCGCTGGTGATTTCGCCGACGCTGCCCGAGGCGGCGATGACTTGCTGGTGGGCGCGCAGCACGCCGCCTTTTTCGCGCAGGATCAGGCCGACGAACTGGAAGCGCTGGCCCATCGCCAACAAGGCTGCCTTGCCGATGAAATCGCGCTCGGAGACCAGGTCGATGGTCCAGGCCAGGCCGGCGTCGAGCGGGTTGACGGTGTCGTCCATGTCCTGGCCGTACAGATTCATGCCCGCTTCCAGGCGCAAGGTGTCGCGCGCGCCCAGCCCGGCCGGCTTGACGCCCACCGCCAGCAGGGCGTCCCACGCCGCTTGCGCCTGCGAGGCGGGGAAGGCCAGCTCGAAGCCGTCCTCGCCCGTGTAGCCGGTGCGCGCCACCATCACCTGGCCGAACGGCGTGTCGTCGATGATGGCGGCGTTGAACGGTTTCATCGCTTCGCCGGCCGCCTGCGCGCCGGGCAGCACCTGGTAGACCTTGGCGCGGGCGTTCGGGCCCTGCACGGCGATCAGGGCCATGGTGTTGTCGAGGGCGCCATCGCGGCGCTGGCTGATGTGCAGGGCGCTGCCGGTGGCGGCGTTTTGCGCCTCGATCCAGGCGATGTCCTTGACGGCGGTGCCGGCGTTGACCACCAGGCGGAACCAGTCTTCACGGAAGAAGTAGACGATCAGGTCGTCGATGACGAAGCCGGACTCGTTCAACATGCACGAGTACAGGGCCTTGCCGGCCACTTGCAGCTTGTCGACGTTATTGGCCAGCAGGCCGCGCAGGAAAGGGCGCGCATTGGCGCCTTCGATATCGACGACGCACATGTGCGAGACGTCGAACATGCCGGCATCGCGCCGCACGGCGTGGTGCTCTTCGATCTGCGAGCCGTAATTGACCGGCATGTCCCAGCCGCCGAAGTCGACCATCTTGGCGCCAGCGGCGCGGTGTGCGGAATTGAGCGGGGTGGAAGAGAGCGTCATGAAATCCTCGGACAGATAAAGCATTGGGGGCCGTCGCCACACGCGGCAGACATTCTGCCTGCGGCTGGCGCGCCCCTCTGTCCTTGGTACCTGAGAGATAGCGGAGCGTGCTCCGCCTGCCCCTTCGGTGGGCCGCCGGCGTGTGCCGCGGCCGCTCTCCAGAGTGTGGCCGGCGCTGTGCGCGCGGCCCTTGAGCGGTCCTTTTGCCTGAGAGTTTTTGGGTGATGCCCCTTCGGCGGCAGCTGCGCTGCGCTCTCCCGATCAAGACTTCGCACAATAGCAAAATCCCCGACGAAAGTAAAATATTTCACGCGAAAGAGAACGGCTGGCGGCGCCAGCGCGATGCATTTTTTCTGGTGGGAAACACGCGCACAAATGGGGCATGGGGCAAGATTTCTTGGGCTCTATTTGCTAGAATGTTTGATCCCCTTTGCGAAGCGAACTCCCATGAGCGAAGAACATTCCCAACAGAAAAGTGAGGCCTGGTTCACCCTGTCCGGCGACGTCAACAGCGACATGGTGCACCGGGTGTTCGAGGCGGTGGCCGCGATGACGGAAGACGGCCTCGACGTTGCCCACGTGCTGGTGCAGTCGAACGGCGGTTATGTCAGCGATGGCTTGTGCCTGTATAACTTTCTGGCCAATTCGCCCGTCGAGTTCATCATGTACAACGGTGGCGCCGTCGCCTCGATCGCCGTCATCGTCTACCTGGCGGGCAGTCGCCGCTACGCCAGCGACACCGCCCGCTTCATGGTGCATAAATCGCATGCAACCGCTTCGCCCGGCGCGCGCCCGGATGCCCTCAACATCATCGTCGAAGGTCTGCGCGCCGACGACGCCCGCACCGAGGCGATTCTGCGCAAGCATATCGAACTGGCGCCGGCGCAGTGGGCGATTCACCAATATTCCGATTTGCACCTGAACGCGCGCGATGCGCGGCTGGCGGGGATGATCGATGAGGTGGGCGATTTCCGGCCGCCGAAGGGCGCGCGGCTCAGTAATATATAAGCAGATGGGGCGCCGTCGAGAAGCAGATGAGCGCGACCCGCCTCACGTTAAAACTCTTCCCAGTCGTCGGCCACCGCTTCGCGCGGCGCGGCGGCGGCGCTGCCGCCCCGGGCCGCCCTGGCGCGTGGCGCGCGCGCCGGCGCGCCGGCCGGGGCCGGGGTCGGGGCGGCGCGCCGGGCCG